>CAYUQW010000241.1:0-1508 GCA_964446985.1 uncultured Flavobacteriaceae bacterium | reverse complement strand
CGGGAAAAGGAAGTCGTCCCGAGGCGGCAAAGAAAACGCCGGAATTATGCGGCATCCCGAAATAGCGGAAAAGCATCCGGTATAACACGCCTTCCCAATCGTTATTTGTTTCTTTCAACAGACGAAAAATTTCACCGGTTTTTCGAGTCAAGCGTTCGATATAGAGGCGTTCCAGCCAGGAAATGCGTTTCAGGTTGTCTACTTCGGGAATAAAAACGCTACAAGCAAGACTTTCCTTGGGGAATTGCAAATGACGGAACCTCTCTAAAATTTTAGGAGGTATGGCATTGGTTGTCTCAACCGTAGGAATGGGTGCGTTTTTACTATTGAAAACAGGCATATCCGCTTCGTAAACCACATGCAAAATCACACTGTCGTATGCTTGGTCCTGTTCGTGACCGTGGGCGAACCAGTCCGAGGCCTTGACATGGATTTCCACGTTTCCCGCCCATAATTGTCCGCCGATATCGATTTTGGCATTCAAAAAGTCGGGGCCGGCATTCACATTGGGCGTTCCCGTCAATATAATTTTGATGTTCTCACCGTTTGTGGTATGCAATTTGCTTTCGTCCAATAAGCGATGCAACCAAAGAAAATGAAGAAATTTTTCTTCCATCATGGGGAAAGTGAGTATTTTATGTAATTTTGCATTGGATAAGATAGAAAAAAATTATTATTTTAAAAAATTCTTGAAAAATACATTTGTATATGACAATGAGGGGAAAATTTTTGCTTGTTTTGTTTTTAATAATCAGCCTTTTTGCCTGTAACAAAATTGCGGAAAGTTTGACGGAATTTGATATCACCTATCACAGTTCCGCAACCATTCCCGCTACGGTTTCTCTCAGTGTGCCATTTGACATACCATTGCCGCCGGTTACAACCAATACGGAAGAGGAATTCGAAAATAACAATACACATAAGGATTTGATTAAAGAGATCCATCTAAAAACACTGGAGCTCACCATTACCGATCCTGCCGACGGCGATTTCGGTTTTTTGCGGAATATTGAAATTTATATCAGTGCCGACGGGCTGAGGGAGAAAAAAATTGCCTGGAAACTCAATATTCCTGATAATGTCGGAGAAACTTTGGAACTGGAAACCACATCCGAAGATTTGAAGGAATATTTGTTTGCCGATAAATTCAAATTACGCGTCCGGGCTACAACCGACCGGTTGATCACTCGCGATTACGATATCGATATAAAAACGGTATTTCACGTAAAAGCCAACATTTTTGGTTCTTGATAAAACATGTTCTATCAAGCGATCGCTCAATTATATCATTATTTTGATTTTTCTGCCGTTTGTAACGGTATTGCTTAATTATTTACTTATTGAGATTGGAACTTCTTCTTGGATTTTCAACAATTCGGAAAAAATACCTTCCGCCCGTGTGGGTTTGGTGTTGGGAACGTCCAAATTTACGCAACAAAACCGTCCGAACCTTTATTATCGCTACCGCCTCAATGCCGCGGAGAAACTATTTAAACAAGGTAAAATAC
>CAYUQW010000240.1:0-1524 GCA_964446985.1 uncultured Flavobacteriaceae bacterium | reverse complement strand
ATGAAACGGATACCGTAATTTTCCAATTCCTTCAAAATCGGATTGTAGATTTCCGGTTGTACGGGCAGGTGAACCCCCGGTGTATGAATTTCGCCTTTCAGAATTTTTACGGCCGCAATTCCCAGAGGCAGTCCGACGGTTTTTGCCATAGCCGTATAGGTTTGATCTTCGCCGATGACCACCAGTTGCGCATCGATTTGTTTGTTTTTATCCCCTAGACGGTAGCCGAATTTGTGATACATCACGATCATATCCTTATCTTCGGGACGGAGCGTCCATTTGTCTTCGAGGATTTTTTGCAACATTTGGGCGGGTGTGGCGTTTTTCAATCCGATTTTTTTATCGGGATTAAACAAATCGAGTTCTTCGAGTTTGAGCCAGAGTTCGTCGTCCTGATCGATTTTCAGGTAGTAGCGCAATTTGAGTTCCACGGAATCGTGCGGGCTGTACGGCAAAAAGGCATTCACAAAATCCCGTACGCTCATATTCTCGGAATTTTCCATTATATAGCTGTCGTCGGTCATGCCGAGTTGGACAAACACGTTCCAAGCACGTGAAAATCCTACGCGACGTATGGTTCCGCGGTAGAGGGTTCGCACGTTTTCCAGCCCGTAAACCGATTGATATTTGAGCGAATCACGATTGGGATACACTTCGAATCGTCCGTAATTTTCTATTTCGATAAACTCGGTCCTTCTGAAAAGACGATGGTAGGGGATATATTTGTATTGTCCCGCATGAAGGAATTTTGCCGCACCGCCTTGTCCCGCCAAGACCACATTCCTGGGATTCCATGTGAATTTGTAATGCCACAGATTGTCATCGCTTTCCGGTGCCACCAAGCCGCCCGTAAAGGATTCGAATAGCAACATTTCACCCCCGGCAGCCTTAATTTCGTTGATGGTTTTCATCGCACTCATATGATCGATGCCCGGGTCCAGGCCTATTTCGTTCATAAAAACCAAGCCTTTTTTTCTGACTTCCGGATCGAGGGCTTTCATCTCATCGCTGATATAGGAGGCGGTTACCATGTGTTTTCCGTAGCGGAGTGCATCTTGGGCCACCAGGATATGGAAGCGAGCCGGTAGCATCGAGATAATCAAATCGTGTTGGCGTATGAGTTCTTCGCGTTCCTGCGAGTTGAAAATATCCGTATGAAGGATTTTGACATCCGCTCTGTCGCCCAATATTTTTTCGGCCAATTCCGTGTTTTTGTCCACAACGGTGTAGGTCCATTGTTCTTTTTTAATGATTTCACCAAGATATTTCATCAACCAGGAAGTGGATTTTCCCGCACCGATTTGCAATATTTTTTTCATAGACATTATTCTTTTTTCATCATAACAAAAGTAGCGTATTTTTCCGAGCCGGAATTATGATTTTCCTCCTTAGCCTGTTTTTTCTGGTAAAAAACGTCAAAAGGCATTTTTTTGGTCTGTCGAGTTGTCATTTTTTAAAAAAAAGGCATTAAAATTGATATAAATATAAATGATTAATTGCTTGATTTACAATTAGTTAAAATAG
>CAYUQW010000239.1:0-1543 GCA_964446985.1 uncultured Flavobacteriaceae bacterium | reverse complement strand
CCGCTTGAATACGGTCCAGCGCATCCTGTAAATCTTTCCCGATATGTCCGTATCGATCCACCAATTTTTGAACCCCGGCATAATCGCCGTCTCCTTGCAATTTCAAGATCAATCCGGAAAGATTTCGCATCGCTTTATCGAAATTCTCATAGTTTACGCGATAGGTTCCGTCGGGATTACGTTCGAAGGCGTGTTGTTCTTTGAAATAATTGAACCGTATCAGGTTAGCCATCCCGTGCGCCTCGTGTGCACCGAAACGAATGCTACGGAAAATACTGGCCATAAAGGTTGTCATATAATCTTTCATATCGCCTTTCAGGACACCTTTTTTCAATAATTCCGAAACCATATACAGGCCCAAAATATCCGCTTTTCCCTCCTCAATGGCCGAATAATGCTCCTTCAATGCCGTGCGAACGGGCCCTTTGCCGTTTATGGTGTTTTTAATACCCAATCCGTGAGCCACTTCGTGAAACATCGTATTGGCAAAGAAAGCATCGAACTTGACGTGTTTTCGCTGGGAAGGATCGATAATCAACCCGGCAATGGGAACGAGAATTTTGTCAAATTTGGCCTTCATCACATTTTTCAGTTGCAGACGGCGCGAACCTTTTTTCAGTTGCACCGTTTCGTCATTGGGCAGGTTAATGGCAATGGTCTTTCCGCCCGTATTGGCTTCACCGGCATAGTAAACGGCATCATAGGCATTCAAATCCGAACGCATACCCGGTTTTTCCCGCTTGTAAGCTTCGTCAACAGGCAACGAACGTTGCAATTCGGGCAAATAGGCAATATATTTTTTCAGTCGCTCGCTCCAATCCATATCTTTCACCAAAACGTAGGCTTCGTGTGCCGCCTTGTAACCGAAAAGCCGGTCCTCATAGGTTTCCACCGGCCCGATAACAATATCCAAATGATTGTTTTTCATATCCATCCACAACATATCGCTCGGACGGTAATTATCCGTGAGCAACGCATCGGCACGGGCACGCAAATATCCGGCAAAAACCGTATCGTCGGTAATCTCCGCCGCTTTCCGCAAATAATCCGCCGCCTTTTCCACGTATTTTTTAAATGCCACGTGATAAGGAACGGTGATTAATTTACCTTTATCGTCACGCCGTACCAACGTATATAAACCGTCTTTCCCGGGCAATTCGGCCTTTTCGAATTCCTCCTTGGTCATATCGTGCGGATAGAAATTGGCGCCTTTCGGTTTGGGACCTACGCCCTCCACAAAAGGCTTGTCGCCGTCCATTCTGTCCCAGGGACCGTAATTCATATCGGCGTATTCACGTATGACCGGCGAAGCGATATGCGACATCAGTTCTTGCCTGTCTCCGTAACTCTCAATCCAAAAAATACTGTCCATCAATTGAGACGCCTTTATTAAATAAGGTATAACGCTTTTCTCGTTGTCCGACAATTTCGACACGTCCGTAGTAAGCGGAAATTCGGCTAAGGCTTTGATTTTCTTTAAAATTTCCTGTTCCTTGGAAGTGGTAGGTTTCATACCCGTTGATTTTGCGGATTGACAAGACCA
>CAYUQW010000238.1:0-1565 GCA_964446985.1 uncultured Flavobacteriaceae bacterium | reverse complement strand
CAGATTTTGTTTCCGTAAATCGAGCAGGGCAGCATGGGAAACTTGTTCGTATCGGGTAAAATCTGTTGCTCCGGTTTCTGACCGAAAGGCGCAAATCCGGCATACGGATGCGTAATTCCCCAAGTAGTGATTACCGGAACGCCGTAATTGGCCGCCAAATGACCGTTCCCGCTGTCCATAGCCCACATTAAATCCAGCCGGGAAATTATTTCCAATTCTTTGTCGAATGAAAATAGCCCCGCCAGATTAAAAACACGGTTCTTGTCCGTTACCATCGTTTCCAACAGTTTTTTTTCTCCCGGTGCTCCGAACAAAAAAATGACTGTGTCCGATGTTTTTTTTATCAAAATTTCGATAACTTCTTTTGTTCCGCCCGTAGGATACTGTTTTCCGGGATGTTTGGCCAAAGGTGCGATACCGATTTTCTTGCTGTTCCCGAACATTTCCAGAAAGAGGCGCACTTCTTCCGAAAGCGGAGGCTTCACCGGTTTGAATTTTTCGAGATTGACCGGCAGTCCGGCGCTCGCAAAAACATCCGCATACCGTTGATGGGTCGTTTTAAGCGGAACGGCTTCACGCAAAGGCTTTTTGACCAACGCTTTTTTCTCCCGTCGTCCTTTATCGATAACTTTAACGGGAATGCCTTGCAGGCGTAAAAACCTGCGGATGATCTTCGTACGCAAAACATCGTGTAAATCCAGTACCACATCGGGATTTATCCGCTTTATTTCGCGGGACAAAGCCCACAGGCCGGATAAACCTTTGTAGTGATTGTCCACATCGGCGGGGATATAGGTCAACCCGGGAATTTGTTTGAAAACAGGCTCGAAAAAAGGCCTCGATACGAAATAAATTTTTTTATCCGGATAGGTATCGGCAAAAGTTTTCAATACGGGCACGGTCATAGCCACATCTCCCAGGGCCGAAAAGCGTAAAACGGCGATTTTCCGTGGCGTCATCAGTGTTTTTTATAGAGGACGGGATTTAATTCCGGATCGTTGTACATTTTCATTTGCCGGTAAACCTTCATGTATTTTTTTCCCTGTGCGATTTCTTCCAACAGTTCGTCAATAGCGGTGGAAAGGTCTTTTTGTTGTTCCAAGAGGATGCGGTATTTTTCTTCCACTTCCCGTTTTTTTTCCGGACTGATGTCTTCCCGTTCGGTTTCCTGCTTCATATGATAGATTTTCAAAGCCAAAATGGACAGGCGGTCCAATGCCCATGCCGGACTTTCCGTATTGATTTTGGCGTCCGGCAGCGGCTTGACATCTTTGAAATATTGCAGAAACCAACTGTCGATATATTCCACGGTATCGGTACGTTCCTGGTTTGATTTGTCAATCCAGCGCTTGATTTCCAGGGCTTTTTCCGGTGAAATATCCGGGTCGCGAATAATGTCTTCCAAATGCCATTGCACCGTATCGATCCAATTTTTCAAATAGAGCAAATGTTCCAAAGAATCCGGCGGATACGGATTGTTAATGGGTTGGTAAACATCGTCCTTGATATGATAATCCTTTATGCTTTGCTCGAAAATTTTATTGGCTTTACCGGCAATCTTCATA
>CAYUQW010000237.1:0-1592 GCA_964446985.1 uncultured Flavobacteriaceae bacterium | reverse complement strand
AAAAGTTTATATTTGCTAATCTATAGTTTTTGTTAACAACCTATGAGTTACATTGTTTCGGCCCGGAAATACCGTCCCAAAACTTTCGGCGAAGTTGTCGGACAACAAGCCGTAACCCGTATTTTGGAAAAAGCCATCGAAACCAAACGCTTGGCACAGGCATTGTTATTCACCGGTCCGCGGGGCGTGGGAAAAACCAGTTGCGCCCGCATTATGGCGCGTGAAGTCAACAAGGAATTTCTCGATAATCCCGATGCGGATTTATCCTTCAATATTTTCGAACTGGATGCCGCATCCAACAACTCCGTGGACGATATCCGCGAATTAATCGAGCAGGTACGCATTCCTCCGCATATCGGCAAATACAAAGTCTATATTATCGACGAGGTGCATATGCTCAGCACCCAAGCTTTTAACGCTTTTCTGAAAACACTGGAAGAACCGCCGGAACACGCCATTTTTATTCTGGCCACCACGGAAAAACACAAAATTCCGGCAACCATTCTATCTCGCTGCCAGATTTTTGATTTCAAGCGGATAAGCACCTTTGAAATCAAAGAACATTTGAAAAAAATCGCTGCGCTCGAAGGCATTGAAGCGGAAGACGAAGCGTTGAATCTCATCGCACGAAAAGCCGACGGTGCCTTGCGCGATGCCCTTTCCGCCTTTGATAAAATCATCAGTCTGGGCGGAAAAAAGATTACGCGTAAGATGGTATCCGATTACCTCGGCATATTGGATTACCGTATTTTTTTCGATTTCACCCGGTATTTTGCCGAAGGAAACAAAAGGGAGGTTTTGTTGCTGTTCGACCGGTTGGTCGGAGAAGGAATGGATATCCACCATTTTATCGGCGGTTTGGCTTCACATTTGCGGGATTTACTCGTAGCTTCCGACCGGGGAACGCAAACTTTACTGGAAAGCGGCGAGGAAATTTCCGCAGAGTATAAAAAACAATCAGCCGCCTTTGATAAAAAAAGTTTAATGCAGGCCATCGACTTGACGGTACAGGCCGATTTGCAATATAAAAGTTCGCAAAATCCGCGTTTATTGACGGAAATAACCTTACTCAAATTGGTAAATTTGCTAGGTCCGGCGACGAACGAAAAAAAAAAGTTTGAAAACTTAAAAAAAGAACCGCCACCTTCCGAAAAAACCGCTGAAAAAACACCAACGACGAATCAACAGGAGATACAAGCGGAAGATCTGTCCGGAAGCGACATAAAATCCCCGGAAATTCGTGAGCAAACCGCCGGTTATGCTCCTTCGGACAAACCGCAATCACCAGGCGGCGGATTTTCCCTAAAAAAAATGACTTCCTTAAAGGCGGAAAAAACGCGGTCGAACCAAGCGTTTTCGCAAGAAGATTTTGATAAAATATGGAAGGAAATTCTGGAAACCTATCGACAGAATCAGGAGATAAATAAATTTAATTTGTTACGTCAAGCCCGCCCCGAAGTCGATGGTAATATTATCACGGTTCATTTCGACAGTAACGTGAAAGAAAAAGAATTTGACAAACTTTCGCCGTCGCTTATGCAAACATTGAAGGCGCGCTTAAAAAACGATTACATAGAATTCCGGAAAAAACG
>CAYUQW010000236.1:0-1667 GCA_964446985.1 uncultured Flavobacteriaceae bacterium | reverse complement strand
CGGGGCATCATTGAAAGCCGGCGATTTCATTCAAATTATCCGAACGGCTGAATCTATTTATTAATGAAGTTCTTGGTTGTTTCACACGTCGATCATAGTATTCACGACGGGAAAATCTACGGTTACGGTCCCTACGTCAAAGAAATGAATTTATGGTTGAAGTACGTAGATGAGTTTATCTTGGTTGCGCCCG
This sequence comes from uncultured Flavobacteriaceae bacterium, assembly GCA_964446985.1. GTDB lineage: Bacteria > Bacteroidota > Bacteroidia > Flavobacteriales > Flavobacteriaceae > JAADED01. The sequence goes on along the minus strand of CAYUQW010000236.1, from coordinate 1,474 downwards.
TCAGCGAAAAAAAGCCTTCGCCAATCGATTTGCCTTATGAGAAAAATCCGGAGATTTATCGTGTGCCGTCATTTTCCATTACGTCACCCGTAGAAATTATTCGCACTTTGTTCAAATTGCCCCGTATTTCCAAACAAATTATTTCGGCTATGAAAAAAGCCGACCATATCCATTTACGCTTTCCCGGCAATATGGGATTACTGGGCGGTTTTTGGCAATTTTTTTTCCCGGGAAAACCCAAAACAGTGAAATATGCCGGTAATTGGGATCCCGGCAGTCCTCAACCTTGGAGCTACCGTTTGCAAAAAAGAATGGCTTCGTCTCCGTTTTGGATGAAAAATGCCAAAGTTCTCGTTTACGGCAGATGGCCGGATCAAAGCCGCAATATTATTCCGTTTTTTACGGCCAGCTACCGGAATTCCGAAATCGAGGATATACCCGTTCGTTCGTTAAATCCTCCCCTTCGTTTGTTATTTGTCGGAACGCTTGCTGACGGGAAACGCCCCGGCTTGGCGGTAAAGACCCTCAAAAAACTTTCGGAAGAAGGTATTCCTGCACGGCTTGATATTTTCGGAGACGGTCCGCTTCGCAGTGATTTGGAAAAATTTATCCGTGAAAACCGGTTGGAGTCGCTGATTAACATCCACGGCAAACAATCCTCAGAGAAAGTAAAAGAAGGCTATAAAAACAGCCATTTCCTGATATTTCCGAGCAGGAGCGAAGGCTGGCCCAAAGTGGTGGCCGAAGCAATGGTTTGGAAATGTCTGCCTATAACGACACCCGTATCGGCCGTGCCGTATATGCTCGGAAACGGTGAACGGGGAAGTCTGATAGAACCGACAGTCGAAGCCATTGTTGACGAAATAAAATTCTATTTGAAAAATCCGGAAATTTACCGGCAAAAAGTCGAAGCGGCCCACCGGTGGAGCAAGCAATTTACCTTGGAAAAATTCGAAGAAGAAATCAAAAAATTGTTGTAAGGCAATGCGTATCTTGCAGTTAATCGACAGCTTACATACCGGCGGCGGCGAAATGATGGCCGTGCATTTGGCCAACCTGTTGAAAGACGAACACGAATCGCACCTGATGGTTACGCGTGCGGAAGGACCGCTCAAACAAAAAATTTTGCCCGGTGTTCATTATCAATTTCTCGGCAAAAAATCGAGCATCGATCCCTTGGCGTTTCTGCGTTTTATCCGATATATCCGCAAGCATAAAATTCAAATCGTTCACGCCCACTCCACTTCGGTATTTATGCCGCTATTGCTAAGAAAACTGCTCCCCCGGAAAACCAAAATCGTCTGGCACGACCATCACGGAGAACCGTTGAATAAGCGCTCCTATTTTAAAATATTGAAAAAAAAATTGTCCGGAATAGATTTTTTTATATCCATCAATCATCAACGCTTATCGGAATTAAAAGAATTAAAAGTTTCCGGCAAAAAAATAGAAAGATTAGGAAATTTTCCTGTAT
>CAYUQW010000235.1:0-1680 GCA_964446985.1 uncultured Flavobacteriaceae bacterium | reverse complement strand
GTTTATGCCGTTTTCGATGGAAAAGTATCGATGGTGCAAATCATTCCGGGAGGTAATACAACGATTATGATCCGCCACGGAAATTATATCACTATCTACGGTAATTTGGTCGAAATCCAAGTAAAACCGGGGCAGAAGGTGCATACGGGACAATTAATCGGATATGTGGGAAAAAATCCCGCCACCGGTATGTACGTGATCAAGTTCCGCATTTATGAGAATATGCAAAAACTCAATCCCGAATTATGGTTGTCAAGAAAATAAATTTGGTATGGATTTTCTTGTGGGCAGGATTGTTGTTTTCCTGTCGTGAAAAAACGGAAAATAAAGCTTTTACGGAACGTATTCCCAAAGAAGCGGCCTATGTTTTACACGTTAATACGCCGGATTTTTTTCAGTCGGAACGGGATTATTTTTTGCATTTGCTTCGTCAGGAAAAATTGGCTGAAGTTTTCCGCCGGGATTCCGTTCCTCCCGGTTCGACATTCAATTTTATCATATCCTCCCGGAATTCGAAACCCTTTCTTGTGGCTGTTTTTCCGCCGGATTTTCTCCGCGGAAACGTCAAAAAAACACTGACGTTCAACGGACATTCCTATGAACTTGTCACTTGGCGGGATTATTCTTTTTACCGGTTAAGGTTGCCCGGAAATATCATCATTTCCGATAAAGAAAGCGCCGTACGGAAAATTATACGGTCAGGCAATGATTACTGGGAAAGCCCGGAAACAACGAATCTTTATCTTCATTATACCAATGCCGAAGCCGATGCACACTGGTTTTGGTTTCCGGCAAATACGCCCAACAACGGATTTGTTCCGGTAAGCTACGTTTTTTTGGCCAAACATTTGGGAAAGGCTTACTTATGGGATATGGAATCGGCCGGCGCTCCGCAATATACCGGCGTTGTCCTGCAAGAAGACGAAAAAAACAATTTTTTCCGGGTATTTGCCGATTTGCCGGCTTCAAAACCGGATATTTTACCTGTGGTTCATCCCGGGACAAAGCGATTTGTATGGTTTAATATTGCTTCGTTTCCCGTATTTGTCAAACGTTGGTATCAATACAAAAGCTTTATAGGTTATGCCGCCAGGCCTGTTCCTTCCGGATTAAAATCGTTGAAATCGATAGCGGAAGTTAGCCTGAAAAACAAAGAAAACTATTTGATAACCAACCGTTTTTTGCCCCAAAAAAAATTTTCCACATATCCCGTGACATCCGTATATCATGATGTGGAAATTTACCGTACGCCCGATTCGACCCTTCTTACGTCGGTTTTTTATCCGCTATTGAAAAAACGGGCTTATCCGTATGTGTTTTCACTCGGTGAACGGTTGGTTTGGACAGCTTCCGTCGAAACTTCCCGCAGTATCATAGAAAATTTCGAATCCGGCCGTAATCCCGCGATAGTGGATAAAATGTTTGCAACGGCGTGGAAAAAATTGCCCGACAAAATAAGTTTAGCCCTGTACGACGACGGCAAAATAGGCTTTGCTTCCGTATTGGAAAAGGATTTTTTTACCGGATTCTATGCCGGATCCGGTACAAATCAAGCCGGTCGCAATAAATCGCAAACTTGGAAAATACTGGCATCGATTCGGTTGCCTGCACCGCCCCGGACGGCTCCGCAGTGGATATATAATCACCGTAGCAAGCAATATGAAATCGTCTATCAAGACA
>CAYUQW010000234.1:0-1684 GCA_964446985.1 uncultured Flavobacteriaceae bacterium | reverse complement strand
GCCATAAAATATTCCCGTAACAAACCGAAAATCGAAATAAAAACTTTTAACAAAAATAATTTTATCGTTATCAAAATCAAAGATAACGGCGTGGGAATGTCCAAGCAGGTGCAAAACAGAATTTTCGAGAAATTTTACCGAAAACCCACAGGGGATTTACACAGCGTCCGCGGGCACGGTATAGGGCTTTCTTTTGTAAAACAAGTAGTGGACCGTATGAACGGACATATATATGTGGAAAGCGAACCGGGCCAAGGAACCGAATTTACCATTTATTTGCCCTTGGCGGGTATAACCGAACAGGAGACATTAAACCAAACATCAAAATCAAAATAAATCATTATGGAAACACAAAAAAGAATCTTACTCGTGGAAGACGATCCCAATTTCGGCCCCATGCTTAGGGATTTTCTGAAATTGAATGGCTTCGAAGTGGTTTTGGCCACCAACGGTATCGACGGTTTGGAAAAATTCAAAACCGGACAATTCGATCTGATCCTGCTGGATATCATGATGCCTTATAAGGACGGATTTACCTTGGCACAAGAAATTCGTAAACGTAACGAAGACGTGCCTTTGGTGTTCATCACGGCGCGAACGATGAAAGAAGATATCCTCAAAGGTTATCAACTCGGTGCCGACGATTATATCACCAAACCTTTCGATTCCGAAGTGTTGATTTACAAAATCAAATCTTTGTTGAATCGCGGTGCCAAAGTAAAGGAAACCAAAAAAGATCAGCAGTATTTCCAAATCGGCGATTTCCATTTCGATTCGAAACTGCGTTTGCTGAAATACAAAAACGAAGAACCGCGCAAACTTTCGCCCAAAGAATCGAAATTGTTGAAATTGTTGGCCGAAAACAAAAACGATCTGATGCGCCGCGAAGAAGCCCTGACCAAAATTTGGTTGGACGACAATTATTTCACCTCGCGCAGTATGGACGTTTATATCGCCAAGTTGCGTAAATATCTGTCCAAAGATCCCAATGTGGCTATCGTAAATATCCACGGTGAAGGCTTCCGTTTGGTGGACAAAACCGATGCGGATAATAATCAAGCCGAAGAAAGCGCCGAAGAATAATACAAGGTGATTCGCGTACGGGGACAATTGTTTATTCCCGAATTTATTGAAGGCAATGTGGCGGCTTTCGACGAAGTCGAAAGCCGCCACATAATCCGTGTTTTGCGAAAAAAAACAGGCGATACGCTGTATTTTACCGACGGGAAAGGAACTTTATTCCGGGGAGAAATCCTTCAAGCCGGTAAAAACAACGTTACCGCTTCGATTACGGAACGGGAAGTTTTTCCCGAACCGGAAAAAAAATTGCACGTATTCATTGCGCCGCCCAAGTCTTTCGACCGTTTTGCCGTTTTTTTGGAAAAGGCGGTGGAATTGGGCGTGTGGTCCGTTACGCCGGTAATTTCCCGTTTTTCGGAACGTAAAAAAATCAACACGGAAAAGATGACAAGAATTGCCCTCTCGGCGGTCAAACAATCGCTGCGTGTCTATGCGCCCGCGATTAATCCTATGCGAAAACTCGAAGAGATTTTTACCGCGGATTTTCCGGTGTATGCGGCACTTTGCGATGCGGATCCTTTATCGGTCCGGCAGTTTGCCGCTTCGGAAGAGGCGGGAATTATTATCGGACCCGAAGGCGGTTTCTCTCCGGAAGAAAAAGACC
>CAYUQW010000233.1:0-1703 GCA_964446985.1 uncultured Flavobacteriaceae bacterium | reverse complement strand
ATTTTCGAGACGTTTCTTATGAAATTCGTAAAAAATATTGCCGAAGACGAAATGGGCGAAAAAGCTTTTCACGAATTTAACGGTTCGTTGCTTTTCTCGAAATATTTGCTCCAACGTGCTTTTGCCAATGAGCAATCGGCCTGGTGTGACGATGTCCGAACGAAAGATAAAAAAGAAACTTTTGCCGGGATGACGGTAAAGTCCTTCCGCGATGCCGTGGCCGAAATTCAAAAGAAATACGGAAATCCTTCGGAAATTGCTTGGGGAGATATTCATCATTATACGCCGGTTCACCCCTTGCAAAAGGTTAAAATTCTGGATAAAATTTTCGGATTCAGCCGTGATGTACCCGCACCCGGTTGCAGTAATACGGTAAATCCTTTTACCTATAATTATAATGAACCTTTCAACTCCCATTTCGGTGCTTCGGAAAAACATATTTTCGACGCTTCCGATTGGGATAAATCAATGAGTATTTTGCCGGCCGGCATCAGCGGATTGAACAAAAGCCCGCACTACGACGATCAGATGAAAAAATATGTCGAAGGCGAATTGCTCCCGGATTATTTTAACAAAGAAAACATTATCAAAAAAGCCAAATATCACGCAGTATATCAACCGGAAAAATGATGGAAAAACAAAAACAATCCGTGCGGATACGGCAAGGAACCGCTGCCGATCTGCCGCGCATTTTCGAACTTATCAAGGGATTGGCGGAATTTGAAAAAGCACCGGAGAAGGTGACCAATTCCCCCGGACAAATGGCCCGGGAACAGGATTATTTCCGCTTCATCGTTGCGGAAATTCCCGAAACGGGATACATTGCCGGTTTTGCTTTGTATTACCCGGTGTACTACACTTGGGTCGGCAAGTCTTTGTATATCGATGATATCTATGTGGAACCGGCCTATCGCGGACAAGGTATAGGCACCCTTCTGCTGGAAAACGTATTGAATTATGCCAAGCGGGAAGGAATGCACCGTGTCCGTTGGCAGGTTTTAAACTGGAATACGCCGGCCATCGAATTTTACAAAAAATACGGTGTGGAACTCGACGACGAATGGATCAATTGCGACTGGTATCCGGAAAAATCCCGCGGAAAATGATTACGCAAGCCTACTACGATTTTTTCGACGCTTTGAAGGAAAATATGAACCGCGACTGGTTCAAAGCCCGTAAAGCCGAATTTGAAACCGCCGTCAAAGAACCTTTCGAACAATTGGTCGAAGAAGTCATATCCCGTATGCGCGAAATCGATCCGGAAATCCGTATCGGTTATAAGGAAGCGGCTTTCAGGATTTATCGTGACACGCGTTTTTCCAAGGATAAAAGTCCTTACAAATTATGGATGGGGGCCGCCGTCAGCCGGATCGGGAGAAAGAACAGGCAATTTCCCGAAATTTATTTTCAATTCGGCAGCGAAGCAAATTTCATAGGTGCCGGTTTGTATTGTCCTTCGAAGGAAATGTTGCGCAAAATACGTTCTTACATTGCGGCCAACCCGGATGAGATCGAAGCAATCAACAATGACCCGCTGATGCGCCGGTATTTTCCCGAAGGTTTACAAGGCGAACGAAATAAACGCTTACCCGATAAGGAATGGATGCAAATAGCCCGCCAACAACCGCTGATTTTGAACAAACAATTTTATACCTATAAAACGCTTGAACGAAAAGATGTGATCGATAATCCGGATTTGGCCG
>CAYUQW010000232.1:0-1704 GCA_964446985.1 uncultured Flavobacteriaceae bacterium | reverse complement strand
CCGCTGGTGCGGTAATCCGTCAAAAGCGGCTGCCAACCGGCCTCTTGCGCTACCCGTATCACGGCATCCAAACCCGGTTTTCCGCAAGCTTCGCATTGTGCCAAAAAAGCGGTGTCTTTTTGCAAAACGGCCTCGATACAATGTTTATCCAAGCGGTTAGCCGTCCGTTGATCGTAATAATGACTTAAATCGGTGGAAATAACCACGGCGGTACCGGGCAAAGATTTGGCATGCGAAATGACCTGCGACAAAACCGCCGGCGAAACATTGCCGTATATCAATTCGACGATTTTTATTCCGGGATTATAGTAGGCCAGAAAAGGAAATTGCGTCTCCGTGCTGTGTTCGAGATAATGCGCTCTGGCGGAAAAATCGAAAACAAACTTCTCGCTAAGCCAATCCGTCAATGCCGCATCACCCGGAACAAGTCCGAAAGGCGTTTCATAAGCATCGAAAACACCCAGACTCATCCCTTCGATATAGACGTGATGCGAAGGCCCGATAACCAATACGCGCTCGGGTTTGGCTTCCGGGATCAACCGGTGTGCCGAATTGGCCGTATAACCGCTATAAACATAACCGGCATGCGGACATACCGTCGCTTGTGGAACGACCTTGGGCCGGTCGCCGGTCAAGGAATTCCAATAATCAATCATCCTTCGGATTTCTCCGGCCGAAGCCGGATAGAATTTTCCGCGATTACCCGCTTTTCTTATGCTTTCCATACGCCCGGAATTTTGGTATGACAAACGGGACATTGTCCCCCGTCGATTTTATTGAACAAAATCATATATCCCACCCGCTCGATCAGCGGTGTGCCGCAATTCGGACAGTAGGTCGTATTTTTAACGCCCACATTGCCGATATAAATAAATTTCAAACCGGCTTTCCTTCCGATTTCATAGGCTTGTTCAAGCGTTGTCAAAGGTGTGCGCGGTTTGTCCAACATTTTGTAATCGGGATGGAAAGCGCTCAAATGCCAAGGCGTTTCGGTTCCCAATTCGCCGGCGATAAAACCGGCGATTTTTTTCAAATGTCCGGGAGCATCGTTTATGCCCGGAATAATCAAAGTGGTAACTTCAACCCACAGCCCCGTCTCCTTCATCAATTTCAGTGTTTCGCGAACGGTAAAAGGCGCTTTCAGTTCGCGTTTGTAATATTTCTCGTCGTAGGCTTTGAAATCCACATTGGCCGCATCGATAATTCCCTTCATATCGCGTATGACATCCGGCGTTTCAATGCCGTTGGTAACAAAAATATTTTTGATGCCGAACCGCTTGGCTTCCAGGGCAACGTCACGCGCATAAGGATAAAAAATCGTCGGTTCGTTGTAAGTGTATGCAATGCTTTGTGCCTTGTATTTGACCGCCAAGCGCACCAGTTCCGACGGCGAAACATATTCCTGTTCTTCCACTTTCCGCACTTGCGAAATTTGCCAGTTCTGACAGAAAGAACACTGCATGTTACATCCTACCGTTCCTATCGATAATGCAGTAGTACCCGGCAAAAAATGATACAAAGGTTTTTTCTCGATGGGATCGATATGAATAGCCGCAATTTTTCCGTAAACAAGGTTGACCAAACGCCCGTTCTCGTTTTTGTTTACTCCGCAAACGCCGGTTTGGCCTTCACGCAAGGTACAATAATGGCTACATAATTTACACCTTATGCGTCCGTCCGGCAATTTCTCGTAAAACTTTGACA
>CAYUQW010000231.1:0-1705 GCA_964446985.1 uncultured Flavobacteriaceae bacterium | reverse complement strand
CTTGGATTCGGATCTGCAATATCCGGCACAACATCTGCGCATCGGGACGAAGGATTACTTATTTGTACAGGAAAAAAACGGCCGTTTGCGGATTCTTAATCGCCGGGGAGAAACACGTATTCCGCTCAAAGACCGTTTCCCGTTGAAAACAGGACGGTGGTTTACATATAAAGGCGCTTTTGTATCGCTTACCGAAGACGGAAAAATAGTCCGTATTCATACGAACGGTAAAAAGGACTATCTCTCGTTCAAACCGGGAATTCTTTCGGCATATTTCAAGGATAATCGTTACATATTGCGCTATCCCGACAGGATTATCACCGATAAAGGTATTGCGCCGGATTACGTCAAAGGAACACCGGTCAAGATAGTCCGTAGCGGGAATAAATACTATTACATCGTTGGAAATCCCCAGGAAACACGGCTTTATACGTTCCGTTTCGATGCTTTGGGGCATCCCGTGATTCATTCTTTTGACCGGGTTGTTCAATGGACCGACCGCCCGCAAAGAAAACGTTGGATTTTCGTAAGAAAACCGGGCATAGCCGATATTATTTTGCATTGACGGTTTATTTCTTAATACCGGTTTTTCATAATTTTTTAAATTTAAAATGTATATCTTTACAAGCGGAAAGAACGGGCCCGTGTTTTACGAAAAGCTTTTGAGTAACATATTGCTGATAAGTTTTTCCCAAGGTTTTATTGTGGCTATTTTCGTAGCCCTGGGAAAATACTATAAAAGCCGGCGTGTACGCTTGCTTACGGCTATGGTTACGCTTTTGTCGTTGAATACGTTGCAGGCTTGGATTCATTTAAATCATATCAGGTTTCCGGCAGATATATTGAATTATGTCTATGTTCCTTGGTTCTTTTTGTTAATGCCGTATTTTTATTTGTTCATAAGAGCATTTACGGGAGAATTCCGTCCGGCCAAAACGGTATTGTGGGTGGCATATGGTTTTGTTTTTATCTTTTTTTTCATAACACTCATACTCTATTTTCCGTATAAAAACAATATATCAACATTAAGATATCTTCTTTGGGATATTAATCGCATTGCCGAAATTTTCGGGTTAATCTTCAATTGGTCCGTTCTGATATCGGCTTATCGCTTTTACAGAAAGAACAAATCCCGATTCAACCGGTATTCCAATATCCGGTGGCTTAAAATTTCTTTCGTTTTGACGCATATTCTCTTTGTCATTTGGTTTTTGGCCATCATTTCCACCTATTTTTTCGGTAACCGGTTTAAGTTTGATTATGTTTACAACACTTTGCGTGCCGCAAGCGCCATTATCATTTACTGGATTGTGTACACGGGGATTTACAGGTTCAGCATCACTCGTGAAAATACCGGTAAAAATGACAAGGGTGCGGATTTTATGGATGAAGAAATGAAGCGGGAATGTGAAAAACTTATGCAAATTATCTTGGAAAAGGAATTATATACGGATGAAATGTTGAGTCTGAAATCCCTTGCGCAATACCTGGATGTATCGCCTAAACGACTGTCCAAAATGATTTCGTGCCATTCGGGCAAAAATTTTACGGAATTTATCAACGATTTGCGCGTAGAAAAGGCCAAAAAACTCTTGCTGGATCCGGAATATGCGCGTTACTCGCTTTCGGTGATAGCCTTGGATTCGGGATTTAATTCCCGGTCACGGTTTTATTCGCATTTTAAACGTGTAACGGGCATGACGCC
>CAYUQW010000230.1:0-1717 GCA_964446985.1 uncultured Flavobacteriaceae bacterium | reverse complement strand
CCGCCCCAAAAAATAGGACCGACGTTATCAATCGTATAACCGCCGGAACCCGAACCTCCGGAGCCTTTTTTGATAGCTATAATGATAAAAACAACAAAGATTAATAAAAAAAGAATAAGAAGCCAGTCCGTTTCACCGGCGTTTTCCGTCATATCCTGCTTAAATTTCCCTTGTAAAATACTGAAAATAACATCCGTTGCCTTGTCCAATCCGCCGTAATAATCGCCCTTGCGAAAATGCGGGATCATAATATTTTCGATGATCCGCCTCGACAGGGCATCCGTCAAGCGGTCTTCCACGCCGTAGCCGTTTTGGATAGCCACTTTTCTGTCATTGGGCGCCAGCAAGATAAAAATACCGTTGTCTTTTCCTTTCTGTCCGATACCCCATTTATGGGCCCATTCGGCGGCGTATAAATTGATATCGTGTGTGCCCAGATGAGGAACCGTGGCAATGACTATTTGCGTTGATGTCGTATCGCTATAAGCAATCAGTTTTTGTTCGAGCCGTTTTTTTTGCCAAGGTTTGAGGATACGGGCATAATCATATACGGACGTTTGAAACGACGGAACCTTGGGCAAGCCGTCCTTGTCCGTTACCAAGGTTTCCTGTGCGTATGCGGAAGCGAAAATCCACAGGAAAATCCAGAGGCTAATCCGTCGAAATATCATCCGGTAATTCATTGACATCGTCTTGTTGGTAAGGGAAATGCCGTTTCAGTGCCCGTCCGATATAATCTATGGCTTCGATAATACCTTGGGCATAAGCCTTTTTCCGGAAGTTGTTCGAGAGAATTTCCGCCGTTTTTTGCCAGAATTCGTTTCCTACTTTCCGATGGATGCCTTCATCGCCGATAACGGCAAATTTCCGGCGATCCGTATCGATATAAATCAGCACGCCGTTACGCAATTTCGTGCGGTCCATCCCGATTTTGAAAAAAGTTTCCTTTGCCCGGTCCATGACGTCACCTTTGCCGTTGGCGTGCAAATGGACGCGTATTTCACCCGAAGTGTTTTTTTCGGCGCGGGCAATGGCCTCCAATATGCGTTTTTCCTCTTCGTTGGAGATAAACCAAAGAAACTCTTTTTTCATTTTTTACTGAAATCCACTTTCGGCGCTTTTTGTGCTCCCTGATCGGCTTTGAAATAGGCTTTCGGTTTAAATCCGAACCAACCGGCCAGAATGCTGCGCGGAAATTGGCGAATATATGTATTATAGGTCTGAACGGCTTTGTTGAAACGGTTTCGTTCCACATTGATACGGTTCTCCGTGCCTTCCAATTGACTTTGCAATTCGAGGAAATGTTTATCCGCTTTCAATTCCGGATAACGTTCCACCACGAGTAACAATCTGCTCAAAGCCCCGCTCAAACCTTGTTGAGCCTGTTGAAAACGGGCCAACTGTTCCGGCGTAATGTTCGACGGATCGATTTTTACCTGCGTGGCGGCGGCACGGGCCTTTACGACGGCTTCCAGAGTTTCCTTTTCATGCGACGCATAACCTTTCACCGTTTCCACCAAATTGGGAATAAGGTCGGCCCGGCGTTGGTAAGCGCTTTCCACATTCGCCCATTGGGAAGTAACGCCCTCTTCCAATTGAACGGCCGTATTTTGAAATCCTTTTGCCCAAGAATACAATCCGAGTAATAAGATAACGATAATACCGATAATAATTCCCGTTTTTTTCATAGCAAATTTTTTATTTGGCATAAAGATAA
>CAYUQW010000229.1:0-1734 GCA_964446985.1 uncultured Flavobacteriaceae bacterium | reverse complement strand
AACAACGGATGTTCGGCGATTTGGAAGTGGATTTTAAGGACCGGCAGAGGTTTGATTAATCCGAGATTTATAACCTAACATAAGAAATGCAGCTATTAAAACAAAACATAAATAATTGATTTTAAATAAGTTAACATATAATCGCCCACGAAAATCAAGCTTAATTCACTTAAAAGTGAATTTTTGCTTGCAAAATACATAAAACGGCATTATCTTTGCCATGAATTCATATACGTTAATAAAAATTGCCGACTATCCGAAGACGAGTTTTTATAGTATCGTCGAAGAGAATCAAAACGAAGAACTCATATGGTTTGCAGAATTCATGAAGAAAATAAAACGACATGATGCCATAAGTATAAGAAAAATGATACAAGAAATCGGAAAAAAATACGGTGCACGAAAACAATATTTCAGACACGAAAACCGGGCGCATGCTTTGCCCTCCGCCGAGGTACGTTTTATCGAAACGGACAAAAGTTTACGTCTCTATTGCCTTCGACTTAGCGACCAAGCCGTCATACTTTTCAACGGCGGATATAAAGATGCACAAACCGCCCAAGAAAGCGGAATAAGTTATCATTTCCAAGAGGCCAATATCATGGCGAATAAAATACAAAAAGCATTGATTAACAACGAAATACGAGAAAACAGGGACGGACGTTTGGAATGGGACGACGATCTTATGCTATAAGTAAAAATCAATAAATTATGGGATATATCAAACAAGGAAAAACCTATCCTGATTTGGATAAACAATTACAAGACTTGCAATCTTTCCTGTCGGAAGAATCACAAACCGAAGAGGATTTTTTCGTGGAATACAGTATGGCAATTGCCTACGAAGTCGATAAGGAATTGAAAGCGCATGGTCTTACCCAAAAGGACCTTGCCGCGATGATGAATAAGCGCGAATCCGAAATAAGCAAATGGCTTTCGGGACTGCACAATCTCACTTTACGCAGTATAGCCAAAATGAGTGCCGCATTAGGCAAAAAAATTATTTTTACCTACTCCGAAGCACAAGAGAAATTTTCCCCAAGTCGTGGAAAAGCCAAGGTTTTACAGTTACATGCCACCAAAAACCAAGAGCGACCGCCAATAAAATACCCTAACGAAAGCAAGCAAACGGGTAAAATATCATTCGAACTGCAAAAAACAGCCTATGGCACTTAAGAAAAACCGTTTCCAACCGGAAGACATTAAGATTGTCGCCATTCACATCCCCGAATTTATCGTGGAGCAAAGGGAATATTACGAAAATCCTTCGAAGCTATCCGGGTATGACATAGAAATGGAGCACGAAACCGCCTACAACGACGAACATTATGCCGCAAGGTTCCGCCTGTTTTTCAATATCAGAGGAAAAAACAATAATAACGAACCCGCGGGTGTGTCGGCAAAAATATTACTGGAGTTCCATTTCAAATTGGATAACGGAGAAAAATATTTCATCCGCGAAAACGGAAATACTAAAATAAATCTTGAAATGGCCGCCAATTTATTAAGCGTGGCATATGCCACGGCAAGGGGGATCATTTTACAGTTAACGCTACCGAGTGCATTGGGGGGTGTCATTCTACCGGTAATGGACGCCGCAAAATGGATAAAGGAAAATCAAACGAAAAATTGATCGTATCAAAGATTTAAGCATCTAAAAATTATTTGCCGTATAATTCAATTTTCCCTATCTTTGCACCGGGCAAGTCCCGCACAATCGGCTCCCTCCCAATC
>CAYUQW010000228.1:0-1745 GCA_964446985.1 uncultured Flavobacteriaceae bacterium | reverse complement strand
AACTACTAAAAATAACGGCATCAGAGACCGGCAATTTTGATCAGGTTTCGGTGAAGGCTGTTGACGGCATCGTAAACTTTGTCGGGATCTTTATGATCGTCCAATAACAAATCGGTGAAATTATTCAAATAAGACAAAGCGATTTTTTTTCGTTCTACGTCTTTGCCTTGGGGTTTTGTTGCTTCCGTTTCGCGTATCAAATCGGTCATTTTTTTGGTCTCGGCATCCAAAAGTGTTTGAAAATAATTGCCTTTTTCAAAGAGATTTGCCAAGTATAGAACAGTGAGCAAATGCGCTTGCAAGAGATTTTTTTCCAATAACAAATCAAATTTTTTGCCTGTCAGGTTACGGTAACGCCCGGCTTTACTTTTGAGCAGCTTTATTTTGCCGTGCAATCCCTTGTAGTGTTCATAGAGTTTGACGGCTTTTCCGCGCTGATAAAAATGCGTTATTTTATTGCGTATGCTAAACCAATAACCCGAAATCCGGTTGATATCCTGACGGTATGCCGGATATTTGAGGGCGAATTTTTCCAACTGCAACATATCGTATTCCGTATGGGCCATAACATCATCCAAATCCGTAACCGTACGTCCGGGATTTATGCCCCGCGAATAAAACAGATAGGTCTCGATACTCCTCAACACGTGAATATCGGTGTGGGTAAGCAGGCGAAGAAACTCGGTTTCGGTGGCCCTGTCCAAGCTTGCGGGCAGAGGTTTCCAAGCGGCCTGAGTCGCGCTAAAAAATAAAAATATCAAAACGGTCCAAAGTTTTTTCATGGCTATACCACTTTGATTTTCCCGTAAATATGCGCGAAAAGTCGCAATATTTTACGGGTGAATTTTTCATGGGGTTTATAGAGAATTCCTGCTTTATACCCGTTTTTCATAGCCTCGTCAAAGGTTTTCAAATCCGACTGCATATTGGTTATCAGGAATTGCAAATCCTTGTCTTTCTTGAAGTTTTCCCGGATTTTAGACAAATTTTTGATAGCGGATTTAAACAAATTTCCCGGTTTTTTCCCTTCCACCAGGTATTGCCGGAAAGCTTGTTCGGTGTTTTCGTTGACTTGGCGGATACGGTCCAGTAATCCCAAATCCTGTTCGGAGACGGATAACAACAGCAAGAGTTTTTTCTGCAACAAGGTTATATGATTCCTCAATCGCCTGAACAGCTTTTCCGAATGCTTTCGTGTCACCGTGTTATAGCCCGAATCGACGGATGACAATGCAATATCCATTTGTTTTTTGATACGCAAAAAATCGTGTAAGAAATCCTTGTCATCGGCAGGTATGGCAATTAGAATGCTGTCCAAAGCCGATTTGGCGGCATCTTCATCCCGGTGTTTTTTTTCGGCGGATTCCGCAGGCATAATTTGTTCTCCGGTAAGGACAAAATCGGTTTGAATTTGGTGCGTGAGCAATTCGATCCGGAACAGTTGACCGTAAATTTCCTTGATTTTACGGGCGTCATATTGCGCCGATATCCGGTAAAATCCGGTGATTCCTATCAACATCGATACAAACAATAACTTTCTCAACATATATTTCGACTTTATCCGGCTTTCGGTATTAATCGTTTAAGGAAAAAATGCAACAAATTCGTCGATTCGAATACGGTTTTTTCGGCAGGCATAAATTGATTGGCCATATTGTAACGCAAAAAGTTCCATTGGTTAAAAGCTTTGGCCAAAAACCGTGCCGTTTCCGTATCGGTAGGGCTTGTGCTTTGTTTCAGCATAT
>CAYUQW010000227.1:0-1767 GCA_964446985.1 uncultured Flavobacteriaceae bacterium | reverse complement strand
TTATCCGTAACGGATTTTTTTGCGCGTTTTTTCTTGATAACGGGCTGCGTGTTCCTGACAAGATTTAATTGTTCGATATAATATTTTATTTCCTTATTTTTTTGTTCAAGGAGTAAATCGGATTTTTCTTTTTTCTGCTTGACAATCACCAGTAGCAAGAAGATTATTCCCAAGGCGATGGTTCCGCCGGTACCGAATAGTATGTAATTTCTTTTCAATCGTTCTTTGGCCTTGCGTTTTTCTTCGGCGAGTTGCTTTATTTTATTGTCTTTTTCATGTGTTTCATGAAGAATTTCCAGTGCATTGATAATTTGTTTATTTTGTAAATTAATGATGCTGTCACGGTATTTTTCCTTGATTTTTTGATAATTTAACGCTTTATCGAATTGATGTCCGGTGACATAATAATCGGTCAGGGCATCATATCCGAGGGCAATATTTTCCTTTGAATGAATTTTAACGGCAATATCCAGACCTTCTTTTATTTTATTTAATGCTTCGTCCTTGCGGTTGAGGTGTAACAAGCTTTTTCCCCACATAATCAGACCGTTGGAAAGATATCGAAGTATCTGTTTTTGACGAACCAGTGCAACAGATTTGGCATAATATGTTGCCGCCTTTTGGTAGTCTCCTTTGTAGAAATAATATTTGGCAAACAAATTATATTCGATTCCCAAATTTTTTCCATATAAATTCCGCGCGATTGTCATCATGGAATCCAGATATAATCTTGCCGTATCGAAGACTTTTTTGAATGTGTAGGCCTCGGCCAAATTGGCATAGTCAAACTCCATGCCTATGTGGTTATTACGTTGACGTTCCCGTTTTAAGGCTTTGTAGAAAAAATCGATGGCTTTGTCATATTCTTCCAGGTTTACATAAACATTGCCAATGCCATGATATATGATAGCTTCATTTTTTATATTGCCGATTTGTTGCGCCAAAGCAAGAGCTTCCATATAGTATTTCATTGCTTCGCTTTCCATGTTGAGTTTCCGGAGCGATACGGCCAGATTGTTCAGATTGGCAATTTTCAAAAGCGTATTGTGCGAATTTTCAAGAAAGTTTAATGCGCGTTTATGGTATTGAACCGACCGGATAAAACGGCTGCGTTTGCGTTCTATGAGACCTTTGGCATTATAAACGGCTCCGATGCCGTCGAGATATGGTATCTTCCAAGATAAGACGAGGGCTTTGTCCAAGAGTTTATCGGCTTCATCGACCGGCAAACGGGAAGCTTTTTCTATCATTTGATTGATTTCCTCGATTCTTTTTTCCCGGTTGGAAATAAAAGATTGCGCCGATTGATACTCTTTTTTTTGAGCATAAGACTGGACATAAGTTATTGTAGCATAACTTGAAAAAAGTAAAATAAGGACATATTTGCCTAAGTGCACAGGAAAGGCTCTTTTTCGCCTCTAATTTATGATTTTTTTCGTAACTTATCAATATGGAAAAATAAAAAAATAAATTTTCATGAATAAAGTCATAAAGATTGCCACTTTTAATGTTAATTCTATCCGGGCACGCCTTCCGTTGATGGAAATATGGCTTCAGCACAGGGAAAATGATTTGGATATTCTCTGTATGCAAGAGTTGAAAGCCGAATATGCACAATTTCCTTTTGATTTTTTTGAAAATTTCGGATTTCAATGCCGTATCAACCCCCAAAAACGTTACAACGGCACGGCAGTTTGTGCTAAGATTAGCCCGGATGAGACAATGATCCGTTTTGGTGATCCGTATTTGGATGCCGAAAGCCGGATG
>CAYUQW010000226.1:0-1774 GCA_964446985.1 uncultured Flavobacteriaceae bacterium | reverse complement strand
ATATAAATAGGCATAATCATATACATAGTAATAGATGCTACCTTTCTTGGTGCGATATATTTCCGTGATATAACGAAAATCAAAGCCTTTATTAATCAAAGTTTGTTTCCTGATTTTCACTTTCTTTCCTTCCGGATTTAATGCGGCAAGAATTTTCCTGTTTTTTCGCAATTGCTGATGCGTCAACCGGATGATTTCATTCACTTCGCGGTTCTTTCTGTTATTATAGGCATTGCGGCAGTAATCCGAACAAAATTTCTTGTCGGATCGACCTACAAGCGGCTCACCACACTCCAAACAAAATCTTTGACCGGACATAAATAAAATTTTTCCTTCGAAATTTACAAAAAAATAACAAAATTTCATTAAGCGTACACTGAATATGTCCTATTTTGATTGAACGGATTTCATTATCTTGCGCAAAACAAGAAGTAAATATGGAAAAACATCTATATATCCATTGGATTGATTGGCTCATAATCATCGCTTACTTTTTGATTAGCTTGTTGATTTCCGTTTATTTTTCCAAAAAAGCGGGAAAAAATACGGGGAATTTTTTCCTCAGCGGCCGGAATTTGCCTTGGTGGATTGCGGGAACCAGTATGGTTGCCACTACCTTTGCCGCAGATACGCCTTTGGCCGTAACGGAATTGGTTTCCCAACACGGAATTGCTGGTAACTGGTTGTGGTGGAATATGGTCATCGGCGGTATTCTGACCGTATTTTTCTTTGCCCGGCTGTGGCGAAGAGCCAATATTCTGACCGATGCCGAATTCGTGAATATTCGTTATTCGGGCAAACCGGCCAAATTTCTCCGGGGATTTCGTGCCGTTTATATTGGGATTTTTATGAATGCCATCGTGATTGCGTGGGTCAATTTGGCCATGGTCAAAATCCTGAAAGTCATTTTCCCGGATTTAACCGTGTTCGGACATACGGAAATTAATTTTCTCGGCTTACATTTTTCTTCCCACCTGATTTACGTAGCCCTGATGATGCTCTTCGTTGCCCTGTATTCTTCCCTGTCGGGGCTGATGGGCGTATCTATTACCGATACTTTCCAGTTCATCATGGCTATGACCGGTAGCATTGTTTTGGCCGTATATGCCGTCGAACACATCGGAGGTATTCAATCCCTGAAAACACACTTGTCCGGTGTCAATTGGGTATTTGACTTTTTCCCGAAAGTAGGCAAAGCCGATGCCGGAAGTTCCACGGGATTGATGCGGTTGTCTTTCTTTGCCCTCTTCATTTATCTCGGGGTTCAATGGTGGGCCAGCTGGTATCCCGGTGCCGAACCCGGCGGTGGCGGATATATCGCCCAGAGAATGATGAGCGCCAAGGATGAAAAACATTCGTTATTTGCCACGCTTTGGTTCAATATTGCACATTATGCCCTGCGTCCTTGGCCTTGGATTTTGGCGGCATTGGTAACGTTGGTCATGTATCCGGCTGTGAAAGACCGCGGTGCCACCTATGTCATGCTCATTCGCGATTTGCTGCCGCCGGGATGGATAGGTCTTATGCTGGCCGCATTTTTTGCCGCCTATATGTCCACACTGGCATCCCAAACGGTTTGGGGAACATCTTACATTATCAACGATTTGTTCCGTCCGTTTATCAAACCCGGCGCCGACGAAAGGTATTATGTCAAAGTTTCGCGGGTAACAACCTTCATTATGATGCTTATCGCGCTCATCATCACCACCCAACTGACCCGTATCAGCGATGCTTGGAAAATCATTTTAATTGCCAGTGCCGGTATCGGAGCCGT
>CAYUQW010000225.1:0-1823 GCA_964446985.1 uncultured Flavobacteriaceae bacterium | reverse complement strand
AAAACCCCCGTGCGCAAAGGGCCGGAGAAAATACGCAAGGCTTCGTTATAGGCGTTTTCAAAAGCGGTCCGGTCAACGGGAACGGGAATGTGGTGTTGCGCGAAATAGGAAAGCAATTTTTCCGTCGGCAGGTTTCCCACCAATTCGTCTTTGGCCATCGGACAACCGCCGTAGCCTTTGATGGCCGAGTCAAAACGGCGGCATCCGGCACGGTAGGCGGCATCCACTTTATCATACCAATTGTCGGGATGCGTATGCAAATGGGCCCCGAATTCGATGTCCGGATACATCGGTATCAGGTGTTCGAACAAATAATGAATCGTTCCGGGATCCGCCGCGCCCACGGTATCCGATAAGGATAGAATCCGAACGCCCATACGATGGAGTTTTTCCACCCATTCGGCCACCAATTCCTTGGACCAGGGCTCGCCGTAGGGATTGCCGAATCCCATCGAAAGATAGACGACCGTTTCCTTGCGGTGTTTGTCGGCGATGTTGAGAATCGTATCGAGCACTTCCACCGATTGGGCGATGGTTTTTGCCGTGTTACGCATTTGGAAAATCTCCGAAATGGAGAAGGGATAGCCCAAATAATCGATGGCATCGAATTGCACGGCCGTTTCGGCACCGCGCACATTGGCGATGATGGCCAATAGTTTCGAGCGGGTGTTCGACGTGTCCAATTGTTCCAGCACCCGGGCGGTGTCACGCATTTGCGGTATGGCTTTGGGTGAAACGAAACTGCCGAAATCTATCGTGTCGAAACCTACGCGCAACAAACTGTTGATGTATCGGGCTTTGGCTCCGGTGTCGATAAATTCCTTAATACCCTGCATCGCATCGCGCGGGCATTCTATGATTTTCACCTGCTCCATAAAACGGGCTTGGAACAATAAAGTTAGTAAAAATCCGTCAATTGGCCGGCGCTTGTCAATAGGTCTTGGTCATATCGCTGTCCACGATAATGATAAAATCGGCCGTATGCTTGTATTTCGGTTCCAGTTTCTTCAGGTTTTCCTGCGATACGACTTCGATGGTAACGATTTTGGCCGCGGGTTTTCGTCTTTTCAAATACCAAATGATTCCTTGATGAAAGGCCGAATGATAACTGCCGTTGTAATGGATAAATAAGTATCCGGGTTTCATGTTTTCGGCTATCGAGTAGGCCATCGTGGCATCTTTCACGGCTTGGGCTTTGGGCAGATTGGCGCCGTGGTGTCCGGGAATCATATTGCGCATTTTGACGTATTGCGACAGGGTGGAATCGTAAGCGATAGGCAAGGGGGCAATCCGCGTTTTTTCTTTATCGCTCAAACTGTCGAGTGCGGCAAAACCGTAATGAAAAACTTTGGAAGCATAACGCCGCGGTATGTTGGTGGCGATAAAAGGCAGATGTTTTTTCCTGGCAAAATCCAAAAGCGGCTTGTAATCGGTTTTGAAATTGTTCCATAGCCGGGCCAAGGTATCCAAAGCTTTGGCATTGATTTTTCCGTTCACGTAATCCGAGACGGCTTGTTGATTATCGCGTTCGAACATTTCGGCCCCGAGAACAAGTTTGCCTTTGCGCAAATCGTACAAATCCTTGGTCAATTCGATTTCGAACCAGTGTGCAATGGGATTGTCGTGCAATTCGCCGATAAAAACCACGTCTGCACGGGCGGCGGTTTTGAGCATTTTTTTATAGGAGACCTTATGCCCTTTGGCATTAACGATACGGAAAGCTTCTTTTTTCTGGGCCGTGGCCATATGAAATACGACCGGAAATATCAGTAGTGTCAACAGTTTCCTCATTATTTCACTCTCAATTTTTGTCCTACGTGAAT
>CAYUQW010000224.1:0-1913 GCA_964446985.1 uncultured Flavobacteriaceae bacterium | reverse complement strand
GAGAAAACACACCCCTAGCCTATCTTAACGAAAGAAGCTTGGAAAAATCTCCGCCTTATCGTCAAAAAAACCGGAAAAATCTGCCGTTTTAAGTTATTCCGTGCATCATTTTCTTCATTTTTCCGCTTATTCCCAAAATAATCACGGCGGCAAGGAAAGGAACAACGGTAAAAATGAAGAAGAACCCGGATAAACCGACTTCCCGGGAAATATCGTCCATATAGCCGGCCATCGTGGCGGCCAATTTCCCGGCCAACCCCGTAAATACATACCAAATACCGAAAATAAATCCGAGCATACGGGGCGGTGCCAATTTACTCACATAGGATAAACCGACCGGTGAAATGGCCAATTCGCCCATTGTGTGCAGCAGATAGGCCATAACCAACCAAAACATACTCACGGAAGCGGTTGACGCGCCCTTGGGAATGGCCAAGGCACCGAAAGCCAACATGGCAAATCCGGAACCTAACAGGAAAAATCCCAGGGCAAACTTTTGCGGTGCCGAAAAGGAAAAGCGTTGCCACAGCTTGGAGAACAAGGGAGCCAGAACTACAATAAAAAACGGATTGAGAATTTGAAACCATGTGGTATCCACCAGCGTAACATCACCTTGGAATTTGTCATATAAACGGCGAAGAACCAGATACCAAATAATGAGAAAACTTATCGTTGTAAACAACACCGTAAGCGGATAGGTTTTAAGAATGGCTTTGGCCAACAGGAAAATAATCCAAGTCAGTATCAACATCGGAATTAAGGATAAAATCAAATCGACCAGACGATAAATCATACCCCAATGTCCCGAAAGCGTGCGTGCAGTGTAATCACGGGCAAAAATGGTCATCGACGTACCGGCTTGCTCGAAACTGGCCCAGAAGAAAATCACAAAAAAGGCAATGAGAAAAATCACAATCAACCGGTCACGCTCGACAGGATCAAACTTTCGAACACGTAAAATACCCAATATCACAAAAAACATCAACGACAGAATGAAAAGTAATATACTGCCGGACAGTGAAATTCCGGGAATTTCCTGAGGAATGAAGTGTTTTCCCCGGGTAACAACGGAATACAAGCCGTCTATAATCCACAATCCGCCGGTCACGCCACCGAATATTGCCAATACGGAATCCGTACGACTAAACGAAATCATTTTCTCGCGTTCTTCCGGCGTCACATCGACTTTCTTCGGCTGCGGTTTGTTGGCGGCCTCCCCGAAAATTCGTCTTGCGAAGAAAAATTGTAACAAACCGAAGAGCATAAAAATACCCGCCAATCCGAACCCGAATCCCCAACCGTAATTCTCTCCCAGCCATCCGACCAACAAGGTTCCTATGAAAGCCCCGGAGTTAACACCCATATAAAAAATCGTATAAGCACCGTCTTTTTTCGGGCTGTCTTGCGGATACATTTTCCCTACGATAGACGACATATTGGGCTTGAAAAATCCCGTTCCGATGACAATCAACAACAAACCGATGTAGAACATAAAAGATAAACCCGGTTTCAAATCGGCAATAGCGAGCGATAAATGTCCCAAAGTAATGATACTTGCCCCCGTAATAACCGATTTGACGTGTCCGAGATAATTATCGGCTATCCATCCGCCTAACAAAGGTAAGAAATAAACAAGCATGACATACCACCCGAACAATGTGGTTGCCTCTGCCTTGGTCCATTCCCAACCGCCTTCCGTCAGTTTGGCCGTAAGGAAAAGAATCAGAAGGGCACGCATTCCGTAGTAACTGAAACGCTCCCACATTTCCGTAAAAAACAATACGAATAATCCTACGGGATGTCCCAATATTTGTTTCTGCCCGGAAGCAGGCGTATATCCTTTTTGCATAACTGTATTGAATTTGCGCTAAAATACGATTTTCATTCAAAATAAAAAGAAAACCGCAGGATTT
>CAYUQW010000223.1:0-1914 GCA_964446985.1 uncultured Flavobacteriaceae bacterium | reverse complement strand
AAGGACAAATTATTTTATTTTTCATTTTGAGTATATTATTGGCAATTCTGGGTTTAATTTTGTTTATTGTAGGATTGCTTGTTATGATTCCGGTTATTTACCTTGCCTCATCCTGGTTTTATGTCCAATTGTTCGATACGGAAGAAAACATGGTCGCTACGGAAGATATATAGACTTTGATCAAAAAATGTTTTCAGAAAAAACCGTCGGTTCCGGCGGTTTTTTTATTATCACAAAAAAAATCAACCGGGTTTATTAAAAAATAAATTAGTTTGGTATTGATTTTGTTAATAAATCAACATAAAACCCGGTCGTATGTTAAAAAGAAGTATTATCGTCGAATCCAAAGCACGGATTACCACCGGTTTGGAACAATTGTATATCGAAACCGGTGAACGTAAGGCACAAGTTCCCATCGAGGATTTGGGGTTTCTGCTTGTGGAAAATCAACAGTCGTATATCAGCATTCCAGCCCTTAACAAGCTGATAGAAAACAATGTGGCGGTGATTTTCTGTAACGAAAAACATTTGCCCGTCTCCATGCTGATGAACCTGAACAGCCACCACACGCAACAGGAGATTTTCAAACATCAGATCAAGGCAAGCGAACCGCTGAAAAAACAACTGTGGCAACAAACCGTGAAGAAAAAAATTCTCAACCAAGCGGAATTGCTCGAACGTCAAGGGCATACGAAGCATCCGCTGCGTACATTCGCCTCCAAAGTATTAAGCGGCGATACCACCAACCGGGAAGCCATGGCCGCAGCTTATTATTGGAAACATATTTTCGGTTTTCCTTTCGTGCGCGAACGCGGGGGGCCTTATCCAAACCTGTTTCTCAATTACGGTTATACGGTCCTTCGCGCCGCCGTTGCCCGAGCCCTTTCGGCCAGCGGCTTGCTGAACACCCTGGGCATTCATCACCGGAACAAATACAATGCCTACGCCCTGGCCGACGACATCATGGAACCTTTCCGACCGTTGGTTGACAAAAAAGTTATAGATATCATGGAACAATTTCCGGGGGAGGAAGAACTAACGAGCGAGATTAAGAAAATGCTTTTGAGCATCGTTACCGAAACGGTTTATTTCGGAAAAATAAAAAGCCCGCTTATGGTGGGACTGCAACGCACAAGCGCTTCACTTCAACAGTGCTTTCGAGGAGAGAAAAGAAAAATCAACTATCCCGACTTATGGAATTAAACGCTTACAGAATTATGTGGTTATTCGTATTCTTTGACCTGCCGACCGATACGGCCCGAGACAGGAAAAACGCCTCCAATTTCAGAAAAAACCTGATCAAGGACGGATTCAGTATGATGCAATATTCCGTTTACATCCGGCATTGCGCCAGTAGCGAGAGTGCCGATGTGCACGAGAAAAGAGTGGTAAATTTTGTGCCTCCCAAAGGAAAAATTACCATTCTGCGTGTAACGGACAAACAATTCGAGCGGATGATCAACATTTGGGGAGACGATGACGAGCCGCCTGCCCCGCCTCCGGTTCAGTTGGAATTGTTTTAGGATAAAAAAAATGCTTCAATAAAGGTTTATCGGGCCTTTAAAGAAGCATTTTTTATTGACAATATCCGGTCGTAAAGCAGACAATATCAGCCGGTTAGGGCACAGATGATATTGTCAAAGAACGATTTTAATCAAACCACAACTCATTCGGTCCGGAGGTTTCGATAATAGGCGATATTGTCAAAGAACGATTTTAATCAAACCACAACTATCCTGACGGTCGGATTTTCCGAAGCCGGGATATTGTCAAAGAACGATTTTAATCAAACCACAACTAAGCGTCGGATTTCCCGCTCTTTTTCTAAGATATTGTCAAAGAACGATTTTAATCAAACCACAACTTTTCGCCGTCGGCATTGAATTTTTCGGCGATATTGTCAAAGAACGATTT
>CAYUQW010000222.1:0-1916 GCA_964446985.1 uncultured Flavobacteriaceae bacterium | reverse complement strand
TTAAAGCAACCACTTACGGACAAGATGCCGGTATGCGAATCAAGGCCAATATAGCCACGGCCATCGGTGCCAAAGCGCCGGATTTCGAAGCACCCACGCCTGACGGAAAAATGCTGAAAATGTCGGATGTGTTGAAAAAATCCAAAGTATTGATTTTGGACTTTTGGGCTTCCTGGTGTCGTCCTTGCCGTGCCGAAAATCCTTATGTGGTAAAAATCTATAACAAATACCACGATAAAGGTTTGAATATTCTGAGTATCAGTTTGGATAAAGAAGGCAATAAGGACAAATGGTTGGAAGCTGTCAAGAAAGACGGTTTGAACTGGTATCACGTCTCGCATTTGAAATTCTGGCAGGAACCGGTTGCCAGAATGTATAATGTCAATTCCATTCCCGCCACGTTTATTCTGGACAAAAACGGTGTTATCCGGGCCAAAAATTTACGTCGCGACAAACTGGAAGCCAAGGTAAAAGAATTGCTAGAAGAGGCCGGCAAGTAATTGATTTTAAATATGATTTGTGTTTTGTTGCGGCGGCTTGCTTTGCAAGCCGCCGCAACCCGTTTATTACCCCGAATGGCAAATTTTGATTAAATTGCAATCCTTAAAAAAGACCTATGAAAAAATATTTTTATCCTTTTCTCCTTGCATTGGCGTTGAGTTTTTCCGCGTGTGGTACGCACAAAAAAATCACCCCTAAACACTTGAACCTTCAACTCGATTTTCCCCCGGAAAAGGTTTTGGTTAAACGGCTTGCTACGGACGGTTCCTTAACGACGGTTGACACGTTGACTGTAAAAGACGGTAAGGCGGCATACGCTTTTTTTCCGGCGCAACCGCAACTGTATTTTCTGTCGGTAGGTAAGGGCAACTATCCTTTTATTCCTTCCGGGACGGATTTGTCGGCACATATCGATAAGGAAGGGAAATATACCATCGGCGGCGATCCTTTGAACGACGAAATCAATACGTATGTAAAGAATATGGATAGCTTGATCAATCGTCGCCGTGAAATGTTTGCGGCCTTGCAGAAAGCTACCGGTTCCGGCGGGAAAGAACAGGCCAAGAAGGATTTTTTTGCTGCGGATGAAGCCGTTAAACAATATCATTTGCAATTTGCCAAGGATCATCCGGATATGGCCGGCGCCATTGCATTGACGGATGCTCTCTTTCAGCGCAATCCCGATTTCAAACAAATAATGCGTATTTGGAATCAATATCCCGAAACGGTCAAACGCAGCGATTTCGGAAAATTTATTACGGCCAAAATCAACAATGCTTCCGTGGGCGCTTTGGGAACCCGGGCCGTTAATTTCTCCGCGCCGAATCCCGAAGGAAAAACGATATCGCTTTTTTCCGCCATGGGAAAAGTCACCATCGTCGATTTTTGGGCTTCCTGGTGCCGTCCTTGCCGCGCCAATAACCCGCATTTGGTGGAACTCTACAATAAATATCACGATAGCGGTTTGAATATTATCAGTGTTTCCCTAGATAAGAATAAGACTGCATGGGTGAATGCCATTAAACAGGACGGGCTGATTTGGTATAACATCTCCCATTTGAAAGGTTGGCGGGAGCCCATTGCCAAACAATACGGCATTACCTACATCCCGCAAATGTTGATTTTGGATGCCAAAGGAATCATTCAGGCAAAAAATCTGCGGGGAAAAGCTTTGGAAGAGAAAGTAAAAGAATTGTTGAAGCAATAAATTGTATGAAAAAAACCAAAATCGTAGCCACACTCGGGCCTGCCGTTGAGTCGTACGAGATAAAAAAAGCCATGGTGGAGGCGGGAGTGAATGTTTTCCGGATTAATTTTTCGCATGCCCAGTATGACAAAGTTGCCGAACAAATAGAACACATTAGGAAAATACGTAAAGAATTATCCGTTCATGTTGCCTTGTTGGCCGATTTGCA
>CAYUQW010000221.1:0-1930 GCA_964446985.1 uncultured Flavobacteriaceae bacterium | reverse complement strand
TTGACGCCGGAACAGGCCAAAGAGTTGATGGAAAAATATCCGGATTTGGAAATTGTCGCGGAAAGTTCGGACATTCGCGCCTTCTCCGACGATGAATACAGAGAAGCGGGTGTCGAAGTGGTGGACGATGTGTCGGATGCCGATGTTTTGTTGGGCGTAAAAGAGGTGCCTATCGATGCATTAATCCCCGGCAAAAAATATTTTTTCTTTTCGCATACCATCAAAAAACAACCCTATAACCGCGATTTGTTACGCGCCATTCTCGATAAAAATATCGAATTGTACGATCACGAAACCATTACGGACAAGAATGGCAACCGTTTGGTCGCTTTCGGCTATTATGCCGGCATTGTCGGTGCGTATAATACCATCAGAACTTACGGGCTGAAAAGCGGATTGTTCAATTTGCCCAAGGCCATTGAATTGAAGGATAAAAAAGCTTTGATTGAAGAACTGAAAAAAGTAAAACCTTTGCTTCCGCCCGTAAAAATCGTGCTGACGGGAAAGGGCAGGGTAGGCCGCGGCGCCAAGGAAATGCTCGATGCTATGGGTATCCGTGAAGTCTCGCCCGGAGATTTTCTGACGAAAACGTATGACGAACCGGTGTACACCAATATCGACGTGGATTGGTATAACAAGCATAAGGAAGGCAAACCTTTCGATTTCCAGGAATTTTTCAAACATCCGGAACGTTTCGAAGGTGATTTCGACAAGTTTACGAAGGTGGCCGATATATACATTGCCGGACATTTTTACGGTCAGGGCGCGCCTTATATTTTTACAAAGGAAGCGGCGGCCGCACCGGATAATAAAATCAAAGTTGTGGGCGATATCAGTTGCGATTTGAACGGTCCGGTGGCTACAACCGTTCGTGCTTCCACCATTGCCGATCCCGTTTACGGTTATGATCCGAAAACCGGCCGGGAAACCGATTATCATAATCCCGGTGCCATTGCCGTTATGGCGGTGGATAATTTGCCCAACGAAATAGCCCGTGACGCTTCGGAAGGTTTCGGTGAGAATTTTGTCAAATATGTGATTCCCGCATTGGTGGAAGGGGATAAAGAAGGAATTTTGGAACGGGCAAAAATTACGGAAAACGGCCGGCTGACCGAACGTTTCAAATATTTGCAGGATTATGTGGACGGAAAAGAATAATGCATTTCCACACCGCAAAAATTTGTCTTATGAAAATCATAGATTTGTCCAAAACCATTGAATATAAAAAGGAAGATCCTTGGTTTATGCGTATAAAAATCAAGCATAAGCCGCATAGGAAAAGCAAATTTTTGATTCGGTATTTTTTAGGTTTGAAAAAACGATTTTTCCCGCCGGATTGGGAAGGTTGGGCCGACGATAAAATTGTAGGAATGGGTGTTCACGCCAGCACACACATTGATGCACCTTGGCATTATGCGCCCGTTGTTGCCGGAAAAAAAGCCAAAACCATTGATGAAATTCCTTTGGAATGGTTGTATGGTGACGGCGTGGTGATCGATATGTCGCACAAAAAGGATTTCGAACCGGTTACCAAGGAGGATATCCGGCAATTTTTGCTTGAAAATCATATCGAATTGAAGCCCGGAAATATCGTTTTGATCAGGACGGGACGTGATAAGCTAAGCGGTGAGGATTATGTGAACAGAGGTACGGGAATGAGTGCCGAAGCTACCGAATGGCTTATAGACCAAGGTATTAAAGTGATGGGAATTGATCAATGGGGATGGGATTTGCCCTTGCGTTATCAGGCAAAAACGGCCAATCGCGAAGAAAATCCGGAAATTTTCTGGGAAGGTCACCGCGTGGGGCAGAGGAAGGAATATCTGCATATGGAACAACTGGTCAATTTGGATTCGTTGCCGTTAACGGGTTTCAAAGTGGCCGTATTTCCTTTGAAAATCAAAGGAGCGTCGGCGGCACCGGCTAGGGT
>CAYUQW010000220.1:0-1947 GCA_964446985.1 uncultured Flavobacteriaceae bacterium | reverse complement strand
TTTATTTGTTTCTTGATTTTCGCCCAGAAAATTTTCCAATTCCGTTTTTTTGGTCAATACGTCCGTCAGGGCTTTGAGATAATTTTGTTGCATTGCATACAGTTGCATCCGTGCTTGCGCCAATTGGAAACTGTTGCCCACGCCTTCCTTGAATTTGATTTGCTCCTTCCTTTCGATTTTACGGGCCAATTCCCAATTCTTACGTGCCGTGTTCACTTCATTCAAACTGTGTTCGTATTCGTTTTGCAGCCGTTTGAAATCGATGGCCAATTTCCGCCGCGTATTCTCGAAATCCATCTTGGCATTTTCATAATCCAAACGGGCTTGACCTACCTTTTTATGTTTGACAAAACCGTTGAATACCGGAATGTTGATACTGATACCCAAAACGGATTGTTCATACCAATTTTGATCCTTGTCGAAAAATTTAAAATCGTTATTGTAGGCATTCTTTCCGTAGGTAACAAAACCGGCTATGGTAGGCAAAAACTGACTTTGTTGGAACCGGACTTGCAATTTGCCGGCTTTCACTTTGTTTTTCGCCATCTTGTAATCGATATTGTTTTCCGGTTTCAATCGCGCTTGCAATAATTTCAGATCGGCCGCTTGTTTGTACAGGCTTTCCAAATCGTCGGTGAGAACCAACGCATCGTCCGGATTGCGCCCCATTACGTAATTGAGCATTTCGTAGGCCGTATCGTGCAGACGTTGCATATAGTCCTTCTGATTTTTCAGTTGCGCCAAGGTTATTTCCAATTGCTCGACATCCGTCTCTTCCACCAGCCCGTTTTTATACATTTGACGCACTTCGAAAAGGTTGTTTTCCACTACATCGATATTGTTTTGTAGAATTTGCAGACTTTCGTCGGTCAACAACGCATTGGCATAAGCGCGCGTGACGGCTTCGCGAATTTTTTGCCGTGTCTTCACCGCCGCCAATTCCGATATTTTTTTATACGTCCGCGACGAATACAATCCGGTAATATAGGAACCGCTGAAAATCAATTGGTTCCATTGCAAACCCCATTTCATACTTTGTTCCGTACCGAACTTAACCGGAATGTACTGATCGGCCGGCGCATGCGGATTGAAAATCCTTGCCGGCAAAAGATTTACCGGCTGTTTCAAAAATTTCTGATAGGTACTTTGTGCCGAAATATTAGGAAAACCCATAGCCGTCGTTTCCCATACCTTTTTCTTGGCTTTGAGTACTTCATTATCCGCCTTCCGCACGCCTGCATTGTGTTGCAAGGCGTAATCCGTCGCTTCCCGCAACGAAAACGATGTTTTTTGCTGGGCAAAGGCCGGCAAAGAAAACAACAAAATTATGATTATCAATGATTTATGTTTCATTTATTTAAAATTTTTCTGAACAATTTTCAACATTTTACGTCCTTCTTTGGTGGAAATCCCGTTGAGGAAAAACATCATAAAAGCATTCCCGATACGGTATTTGTCAAATTCTTCGGGCGGAAACAATTCGGTATCGCTCAATACACCTCCGCAACCGAAATACAAACGTTTGAAAAAATCGACATCCAGGGATTTTTTATAATAACCGGCGCGAATTCCCTTACGCAGGTTTTTTTCGAGACATTTCATCACCACGTCACGCTTCTTCCTGTGCAATTCATTGGCCAGTGACGGATAATATTTTTTCAATTGGTGATAATGCAATACCTGGGCATCTTTAAACATCTCGCGCATAAAACTGCGGATACGGAAAAATTCTTCATAGGGATTTAAATCGGCCTTGCAGATTTCCAAAATCTTCCCGCTCACACGCCTGTAAATATGGTAAACCGCCTCGCGAACCAACTCGTCCTTACCGGAAAATTCGGCATACAGGGTTTTTTTGGACATCCCCAGCGACGAAGCGATATCGTCCATGGTGGTTTCCTTAAAACCTTGACGGAAAAACATATCCGCGGCGGTTTCTATGATTTT
>CAYUQW010000219.1:0-1952 GCA_964446985.1 uncultured Flavobacteriaceae bacterium | reverse complement strand
CCGATTTCATTACCGTTCAAAACCAAATCATAGGCATTGGCACGAACTTTCCCGGGATCGGTATCCAACAACGGAATATCTTCGGGTTTTGGTGAAGTGAAAGGATGATGCATAGCATGGTAACGGCCGGTTTCTTCGTCCCATTCCAACAGCGGAAAATCGACAATCCACAACGGCGCAAACTCATCCGGCTTACGTAATCCCAATCGTTCGGCCATTTCCATCCGCAGAACGCCCAAGCGATTTTGCGTTGCCGTCTTATCGCCCGACAGTATAAGCATCAGATCCCCGGGTTTGGCGCCGGTTATCTCGGCCCATTTTTCGAAATCCGCAGTTTCGTAAAATTTATCAACGGACGATTTGAAACTGCCGTCGGGATTATATTTGACGTAAACCAGTCCTTTGGCACCCACTTGCGGACGCTTGACCCATTCGGTAATTTCGTTCAATTGCTTGCGTGAATAATCCGCCGCTCCGGGAACGGCTATGCCGCCGATATATTCGGCCGAATTGAAAATACCGAAATCCCGATGTTGCGCCACGGAAGTCAAATCGCCCAATTCCATGCCGAAACGGATATCCGGTTTGTCCGTCCCGTACCGTTCCATGGCTTCGGCATAGGACATTCGCGGAAAAGTTCCCGTATCGATACCGTGAATTTCCTTGATCAGATAACGGACAAGTCCTTCGAAAGTCCGCAAAACATCCTCTTGCTCCACAAACGACATTTCGCAGTCGATTTGGGTAAATTCCGGTTGACGGTCGGCACGAAGGTCTTCGTCGCGGAAACATTTTACGATTTGCATATACTTGTCCATTCCCGCCACCATCAGCAATTGCTTGAAGGTTTGCGGAGATTGCGGCAAAGCATAAAATTGTCCGGGATGCAACCGCGAAGGAACCACAAAATCCCTGGCGCCTTCGGGCGTGGATTTAATCAAATAAGGCGTTTCGATATCGATAAATCCTTGACCGGTTAAGTAATTACGGACCAATTGCGTTACTTTGGAACGGAAAATCAGGTTGTTTTTGACCGGATTGCGACGAATGTCCAGATAACGGTATTTCATCCGCAAATCCTCTCCGCCGTCCGTTTCGTCTTCGATGAGAAAAGGCGGCACTTTCGATTTGTTGAGGATATGTAATTCACGAACGGCAATTTCGATATCACCGGTGGGTAATTGCGGATTTTTACTGGCCCTTTCGATCACCTTTCCTTTCACTTGAATCACATCTTCCCGCCCGAGCGAGCGGGCTTTTTCCAGCAAGCCGGCATCCTTATCGTCAAAAGCCAATTGGGTGATACCGTAACGGTCGCGCAAATCGACAAAAATCATCGAACCCAAATCGCGTATTCTGCGTACCCATCCGCTGAGCGTTACTTCTTTTCCTTGATCTTCGAGGCGTAATTCGCCGCAAGTGTGTGTTCTGTACATATTTCCTTGGGGATAAAAATCAGGCAAATATACGATTTTCTTATCGCCATATTTCATCGAATTGTTTTTTTAAATACCGCAGGATAATATTTTTAATTGGGAAAATGATGTAACTTTGCGTGCAAATCCGAAAAAATCTACTTATGAAAAACGTAAAATTACAATGGAAACGCGGCTTGGCCTTTGATGCATATACGTCGGGAAAAGAAGAACCCCTTCATTTGGACGGTGAAGAAAAATTCGGCGGACGCGGCTACGGATATAATGCCAAGCCATTGATGCTGGTGGCTTTGGCCGGATGCACGGGAATGGATGTGGCTTCATTGATGAAAAAAATGCGTACGGACGAGCAAGTGGAGGATTTTTGGGTTGAAGTGGATGCGCATATGACCGAGGAGCATCCCAAGTATTATGATAAGGTACACGTGAAATATACTTTCAAAGGCAAGAATATGGATCGTGCCAAATTGACCAAGGCCGTACATCTGTCCCGCGATCGCTATTGCGGTGTATATC
>CAYUQW010000218.1:0-1956 GCA_964446985.1 uncultured Flavobacteriaceae bacterium | reverse complement strand
AGCATCTCCGATGTAACTTGCATTTGGTTCATAAGTTTGTCCAGTTCGGCCTGTTTCTTTTTCTCCGCCGATTTTTTGGAGGTAAACAGCCCGCCCTTGGTTTGCGTTCTACGCAGTTTGTAGATTTGCATATATAGTTGATGCAACATCGTATGCGGATCTTCGATGGCCTGGTAACTTTCCAAAGCGGAGAAAGCTTGCCCCGGTCCATAGTACCATTGCCCGAAAGTGCATTCCGTTTCAATCATCGGTACGGCCTTTTTATCCACAGGCAGTCCCATGTGAATGGCTCTTGCATAGGACATCCATCTTTTATGACCCGTACGTGCTTTGCGTATTTGCTCTAAAGCATCTCTTTTTTTAGTATTCATATTTTTTGTTTTATAATTTTAAATTGTCTGTGCAAATTTAAGATGTTTAATCAAGCAATCATCTCAGATTAATTTTTAAAATGTTTGTCCTTTTTTGTTTTTTTTATTCCAATATGATTAATGTTTTGTTTAATCTGCTGTGTTTTTCTTCATTTAATGCGTTTTTGTTAATAATATTTACAATCTTGATGGTTGTTTTAGTGTCATAAAGATTATTTATGTCCATATTAATTTAATTTATAAGTATAATAAATCAATTTCTATGCCAGGGTGCTTTTTAGTTTCTTTTTCTCAGGTTTAATTCCTTTTCGAAATCCAGTTCGAAAAACTCGAATTTTCCACGTTTTCCGTAGCTTTTTAATTCCTTATCATAAGCGCGCAAATCTTTACGCATGACTTTGGAACTGATGGTTTTCGGGAATGCTTCCATAAATTCAATCGAACGAGGGCGTTTGTAAGGGGACATATTATTCCGGATAAAACGGAAAATTTCCAGGGCCATTTGTTTGTTCGGGATATAATCGGGTTTGAGTACAATAAACGCTTTCGGCACGATACGGTCGCGATGGTCCACCGTTGGGATTACACCGACTTCCAATACGGCAGGGTGTTCCATAATTTCGCTTTCCACTTCGAACGGACTGATGCGATAGTCCAAGCTTTTGAAAACGTCATCCGCCCGGCCGATAAAATATACAAAACCGTCCTTGTCCATATAGGCCGTATCGCCTGTCAGATACCAGGAACCTTTGAATATTTCATTGTTTCGTTCCTCATCATCATATCCTTTCAGTAATCCGAGAGGTTTGACCGGATATGTGGCCACGGCGATTTGTCCGTCTTCTCCCGGAGGGACTTCGTCGAGTTTATCATCCATAATTTTTATTTCATATCCGGGCGCAACTTTTCCCATCGATCCGGCCGGAACTGTCATTCCTTTGGGTGTGAAAATCAAGGCGGTTGTTTCCGTCTGTCCGTAGCCTTCTCGCAGATCCAGGCCTAACAATTCTTTGACTTTATTGGAAACTTCCGGATTTAGCGGCTCTCCGGCACTCACAATTTTTTTCAGGTTAAAATGATATTTTTTTAAATCTCTGATAATGAATAATTTCCATACGGTCAGGGGCGCACAAAGGCTGGTTATCTGATATTTTTCGATGAGTTCCAATGTCTTATCCGGATCAAAAGCCTTATAGTGGAAGGTAAAAATAGTTGCTTCGGCATTCCAAGGCGTGATAAAACTGCTCCATGCAAACTTGGCCCAACCGGGTGAACTTATGTTGTAATGAACATCGTCTTTCTGAAGGTCCAGCCAATACATGGTTGTCAGGTGTCCGACTGGGTAATGAAAAGGATGAATTACCAATTTGGGTTTGGATGTTGTTCCCGAAGTGAAAAACATAAACATCGTATCCGTGGTAAATGTGATAAAATCGGGTTCGTAACTATCGGGATAATTTCCGGCATCGTCATAGTCGGTCCATACAGTGCCGGTTGCTGCCGGTTCCAATTTGCAATCTTGGCCGATATGTTTTACGCAGATAAGCGCTTTCAGCCCGGAAAGAACCTCGCCTGCTTGATCCAC
>CAYUQW010000217.1:0-1988 GCA_964446985.1 uncultured Flavobacteriaceae bacterium | reverse complement strand
TGGAAGATTATCCGAAAAAGACGTTATGTTATACCTTATAATAATTATACCGTTGAAGTCGATGTTTTTTCAAGCCCGCGCAAAGGGTTGATTTTGGCAGAAATCGAATCGCCCGACGGACGGTTTCCCGGAAAACTCCCCGCTTGGATAGGAGAGGAGGTTACGGGCAGGGAAGAATTTTATAATGCATATATGGCGAAGCATGGCTAAAGAAAAGAAAATATATTATTGCCAAAACTGTGGCGCACGCCATACCCAATGGCTGGGGCAATGTCCCGTATGCAAGCAGTGGAATACCATTGTAGAACAAAAAATCAGCGCAGGGCCGCGTCCGGTTGCTACCGTAAAAACAGTAGGAAAGATTGAAGCTATACGTTTGGACGAAATACAAACGGGCAAACAATACCGGATTGCTACCGGAAATACGGAGTTCGATCGCGTATTGGGAGGCGGTTTGGTGCCCGGGTCGGTTATTTTGATAGGCGGAGAACCCGGCATAGGCAAATCGACGCTTGTACTGCAAACACTATTGAATACGCCTTTTAACACCTTGTATGTGGCGGGCGAAGAAAGTCCCGTTCAGATTAAAATGCGGGCACAGCGCCTGGGCGTATCGACCGGTAATGTAAAATTGTTGCCCGAAACCGAAACGGATAAAATTCTGGCGGCCTTGCAACAACACGATCCCGAAATCCTCGTCGTCGATTCCGTGCAGACGATTTATACCTCGGGAATTGAATCCGCTCCCGGAAGTATCGTACAAATACGCGAATCCGCGGCGCGCCTGATTCAATATGCCAAACAGACCGGTACCATCGTCATCCTTATCGGTCATATTACCAAGGAAGGTTATATCGCCGGACCGAAAATTCTTGAGCATATGGTCGATACCGTTCTGCAATTCGAAGGAGACCGGTATCACCAATACCGTATCCTTCGTAGCCTGAAAAACCGTTTCGGTTCGACCAACGAAATAGGCATTTTCGAAATGACTTCCTCAGGATTGTTACCCGTGGAAAATCCCACTTGGCTGATTCCTACAACCGGAGATTTATACGGTATCGCCGTAGGGGTGGTTCGTGAAGGGAACCGGTATTTTGCCGTGGAAACCCAAGCTTTGGTCAGCAAAGCGGTGTACGGTACGCCGCAACGTTCCGTAACGGGCTACGATGCCAAACGTTTGAATATGATTTTGGCCGTATTGGAAAAACGTGCGTCGCTCAAACTTTCCTCGCAGGATGTTTTTCTGAATATCGCGGGAGGAATACGCATTTTCGATACGGGTTTGGATTTGTCCGTTGCGGCCGCCGTCATCTCCTCATTGGAAAACCGTCCGGTTCCCGGCAAGACAGCTTTTGTCGGGGAGATAGGTCTGTCCGGGGAAATACGTCCCGTGCCCGGCATAGAGCATCGCCTGGCGGAAGCCGGAAATATCGGATTTGAACAAGTCGTGGTTTCCGGAATGGAACGGAGTAATTTAGAAAAATACGAAATCGTTGTTCGCAAAGTCAATACCGTTTCCGATCTGTATGATTTTTTGATGTCATCTTGAGAAAATATTTTTTTGTTTCGGTTTTTTTCGTTTAAATTTGTCGGCGACAAAAAAATGAAGCGATGAATTTTCCTTCCGATTTGAAATACTCCAAAGAACACGAATGGATTAAAGTTTTGGACGATCAAACCGCATTGGTCGGAATTACCGATTTTGCCCAAAGCGAATTGGGTGATATCGTTTATGTCGAAGTGGAAACGGTAGGCGAAACATTGGATAAGGATGAAGTTTTCGGTACCGTCGAAGCCGTCAAAACCGTTTCCGATTTGTTTATGCCCGTGTCGGGTGAAATTCTCGAATTTAACGAAACCTTGGAATCCGAACCCGAAAAAGTAAATTCGGATCCCTACGGCGAGGGCTGGATTATCAAAATAAAGATAAAAAATCCCGCCGAACTCGATGAGTTGATGGATGCAAAAGCCTATCAAGCCTATAT
>CAYUQW010000216.1:0-2000 GCA_964446985.1 uncultured Flavobacteriaceae bacterium | reverse complement strand
GTTCTCGTCGATGTTGAGTTTGCGATAGAGATTGTTGATGAACCGGTTAAATTTGTTATTGATGTAACGTACGTTTTCCGGCACATGTCCCAAGGCCTTCCACTCTTCGATGATCGCATTGATGCCGTCGAGGTCGATGTCGTCGAGTTCTCCTTCGGCATTTTTCTTTTTCAGGTCGGCAAGAAATGTTTTTTTAGCCAGGTAATTTTGATATTCCGCTTCGGTTTCCGCTTTGATTTCACTGTAATATCGATCGTAAAATTCCTTACATACCTTATTGAATTCTTCCCAAATACTTTCCGAGAATTTACGGGGCACAAAACCGATTTGTTTCCATTCCTCGCGTAACTGTTTGCATTCTTCGTGAGCCTCTTTGATATCTTCCCGCTTGACCAACTCCCGGGCTTTTTCGATGAGTTCGCGTTTTTTCTGCAGGTTTTCCTTTTGTTTTTCTTTCAGCCCTTTGTAAAAAGCGTTTTTCTTTCGGTTGAAATCGCGGAAAGCGTCATAAAATTCGGCTTTGACGGTATCGCGGTCTTTCCAAGGCACGAAACCGATGGCAAAAAATTCTTCGCGCAAGCGGTCAACTTCCTTGATAAGGTCTTGCCAAACTTTATGTTCGGTGATTTCTTTTCCTTCCGTCAATGCACGGATACGGGCGATAACTTCCCTTTTCTTTTCGAGGTTTTCGGCATATACGTCCTTCAATTTTGCCAGAAATTCCCTCCGGCGGTCGTGGATTTTTTTTGTGAGTTCCTTAAATTCCTGCCAAATTTTTTCGCGCCATTCGGGCGCAACAGGTCCTGTTTTTTCTTTCCAAACTTTATGGAGGAATTGCAATTCCCGGAAGGCTTGCATCGGGTCCTCGTGTTCCAATAATTTTTTTGCCCGTTCGATAATTTTTTGTTTTTCAGCCAAATTTTCCTCGTAAATTTTTTCGCGATATTCTTTGTCGAGGTTGATCAATTGGTGAAATTGTTCTTCCCAGAAAAGGAAATTGTTCCATAAATCATGATAGGCATTCCGCGGAACATTTTTTATTTCATACCATTTATTCCGGATTTCCCTGTAACGCTTATAGAGTTCGCCCGACGTTCCTTCGATTTCGCCGCGCGCCATGGCTTTCAGTTCTTCAATCAAGGCTAATTTTGCATTGAGATTTCGTTGTAATTTTTCCTGATATTCACGTCGTGCATCATTTAGTCTCCTTTTGAATTCTCTATAGAGGCTGTCAAATTCGGCTTTTTCGGGAGCGTTAAAATAAAATCCTTTCTCGCTGTCGTTGATACTAATGTAT
Source organism: uncultured Flavobacteriaceae bacterium (assembly GCA_964446985.1). Classification (GTDB taxonomy): domain Bacteria; phylum Bacteroidota; class Bacteroidia; order Flavobacteriales; family Flavobacteriaceae; genus JAADED01. Next base: position 703 of record CAYUQW010000216.1, on the reverse strand, counting down.
TTCTGACGGGCTTCGTCTTTTTGTTGTTCGTATTTTTCTTGAAAAAGGTCACGAAGATAGTATAAAATCTGCTTAACTTTTCCTACCGGATGCTGGTCCAATAAATCACGGAATTCATCAACAATTTGGCGTAAAGTAAATTCTTTGTATTTGGATTTATCCAACTCAATAACATTCTCATCCGTTTCTTCTTCGGAACGTTGGGCAATATCCGAGTCGATTTCGCCGATAATGGCATCCACACTTTTGTCATTTTCGATATCCAGGGAAGCCAGTTGTTCCTGCTCCGAAAAAGATAATTCCTCGGCAATTTTTTTTACATCATCCTGATTATCAATAGGTTTGCTCTCGTTTTCCTGCGGTTGCAGTTGATCGTTTTTTTCTTCGCTCATATCGGTTTTTCTTACGTTTTTTCAAGCGGCTAAATATATGAAATATTTGTCAAACCTAAAAAATCCGCTTGTCAATGAAACAATAAAACTATTCATCGGCACGTTACATTTGATTAATCACCCTCTTTCTTTGAAATTTCCTTTTGTGTTTTACCTAAAAGAAATTCGGAAAAAGGGGCGAAAATTTTTATCTTTGACCGCTTAAAAATCATTTGTTATGAAATATCTTCAATGGCTCTTTTTATTTGTCGGGCTTCAACTGACGGCGCAAACCGTTCCGTTTGACAAAAAAACCGTTACCAATTACCCGG
>CAYUQW010000215.1:0-2014 GCA_964446985.1 uncultured Flavobacteriaceae bacterium | reverse complement strand
CCGATGTGGGACTGGGTGGGCGGCCGTTTCTCTCTCTGGTCGGCTGCCGGCATAAGCATTCCTTTGTTTTTGGGCTACGACATTTTCGACGCTTTACTGGAAGGCGCCCGTCAAGCCGACCGGGACTTCCGCACCTTACCGTTCCGGAAAAATCCCGCCCTGATAATGGCCGCTATCTCGCTGTATTACAATCATTTCAAGGATGCTGTTTCCGAAGCATACATTCCCTATCGACAGCGTCTGGCTTATGTGCCTTTACATCTGCAACAACTTTTTATGGAAAGTTTGGGCAAGCACGTCCGCACGGATGCAACACCCGTCGATTATGCTACGGGACAAATCGTCTGGGGTGAAACAGGCACCAATGCCCAACACTCGTTTTTCCAACTATTGCATCAGGGGACAAGGCCTGTTCCGGTTCATTTCATAGGAACCTTGACGGAAAACGGCGTAAAAGAAAACGACGATTTTCTCCTTGCCAACATACTGGCGCAATCGGAAAGTTTGGCTTTCGGCAAAAACGCCGAAGACAAATTCAGGCAATTCGAGGGCAATCGCCCTTCCGATATCTGGCTGTTCGATGCATTGAATGCCCGAAACCTCGGTTATATGTTGGCGACTTACGAACACACGGTTTATTCGTTGAGTTTGTTTTGGGACATCAATGCTTTTGATCAATTCGGCGTGGAATTGGGCAAGGTCAATGCGGATAAAATTTTCGAAAAAATCCGACGCGGCACAACGGAGCAATCGCCTTTATGGCATTTCATCCGGAAAAAGGCATAAAAAATGTGCGCATAGATTCGGCGGAATATCAATTTTCACAGTTTGCCATATCGGAAAAAAAACCTATCTTTGCCACGAAAAGAAAAACACCGAATTATGCTAATCGTTCCAGTAAAAGAAGGAGAATCCATAGACAGAGCCTTAAAGCGATTTAAGCGAAAATTCGATCGCACCAAAATGATGCGTGAAATTCGCGAACGTATGCAATATACCAAGCCGTCCGTTAAGCGACGCCAACAAATTTTGCGTGCCCGTTATCGCGAATTGAAGCGTCAAATGGAAGACTAAGCGGTTTTCTGTCGAAAATATTTGGAAAAGAATAGACTAATGCTTATATTAGTTCTATTCTTTTTTATTTTTATATGTTGACGGAAAAATTCTTGACATATCTCCGCAGAGAACGAAACTACTCCGATAAAACCGTAGAAGCCTACCGGAACGATATAGTTTCCTTTGCATCGTTTTTGAAGGAAACCCGTCAGAAATCCCTCGTTGAAGCCGAAACGCGCGATATCCGCCGTTGGATTGTTTGGCTTTCGTCGCGCGGCATGCAACCGCGTTCCGTTAATCGCAAACTCACCGCTTTACGCAGTTTCTACAAATTTCTATTCCGTATATCGCAAATACAAGTAAATCCAATAGCGGGGCTCAAAGGAATGAAAGTACCCAAGCATCATTCCGTTCCTTTTTCCGAAACCGAAATGCATCGCCTGTTCGACAGGATGGATTTCGGCAACGATTTCAAAGGCCTGCGGGACAAGGCCGTGCTGAAAACTTTTTACGACACCGGCATACGGCGTGCCGAACTGATAGGATTGCGTATCCGTGACATCGATTTTTCTTCCGATACGCTTAAAGTGCTCGGTAAGGGAAACAAAGAACGTCTCATCCCGCTTTTGCCCGATTTGACCGGTACGTTGAAAGAATACCACAGGGCTCGAACGGAAAAATTCGGTAATCCGCTCCCCGGTGATCCTTTCTTTCTAACGGATTCCGGCAAAAAACTGTATGAAATGTTTGTATATCGTCTCATTAATCGTTATATTGGCATAGTGAGTACGAAAGAGAAAAAAAGTCCGCACATGCTACGACACAGTTTTGCTACACATATGCTCAACAAAGGTGCCGAACTCAATGCCATTAAGGAATTGCTCGGTCATGCAAGTCTGGCGGCAACCCAGCACTACCTGCACGCCGGTTTGGCCGAACTCAAAGACGTTTATCGTCA
>CAYUQW010000214.1:0-2061 GCA_964446985.1 uncultured Flavobacteriaceae bacterium | reverse complement strand
CTTTATTAAATGAATAAAAAAGCCTCGAAACTTCCGTTTCGAGGCTTTTTTGTTTTCAATATTATTTTATTTCCTGACACAATTCAATAAGAATTCCGCCCGTGGTTTTCGGGTGAATAAAGGTTACGAGTTTGTTATCGGCGCCTTTTTTCGGTTCGGGATAGATAATGTCAAAACCTTCTTTTTCCAAACGTTTGATTTCTTCGTATATGTTGTCCACTTCAAAGGCAATATGGTGGATGCCTTCTCCTTTCTTTTCCAAAAATTTCGCAATAGGACTGTTCTCGTTTGCCGGTACGAGCAATTCTATTTTTGTCTCGCCTATGCGAAAAAAAGAGGTTATCACGTTTTCCGATGTCACTGTTTCGCGTTTGTACGGAGGTTTGCCGAGTAAAGTTTCGTATAGTTTTTCGGCCTTTTCGAGTGATTGAACGGCAATACCGATATGCTCGACTTTTTTCATATATCCGATTTTATGAATTGTTTCAAGGAATCTTTCCAGTGCGGTACCGGATAATCGAATTGTTTTTTCACTTTTTCCTTTGATAAAACACTGTAAGCCGGCCTTTGAGCCAAAGGTTTGAAAACCGACGAGGGGACGGGAATGATTTTTTTCTTTATTCCCAGTAAATCCAACAGGGCTTTGGCTTGCTCATATCTTGTACAGCTTCCTTCGTTGCTGAAATGATAAATGCCGAAACCGGAGATGCTCCGGTCGATGAGGAATTTAACGAACCGTGCTAAATCCCGTGCATACGTGGGGCTTCCGGTTTGGTCGTTAGCGATTTGCAAAACCTCGTCTTGTCCGGCGAGTTTTAAGATAAGATGAAAGAAATTATTTCCGTATTTTCCGTAAATCCAAGCGGGACGGATAATAAAATATTTGTCATACCCGGAAGAAATGATTTTTTCTTCGGAGAGATGTTTGGTCAGGCCATAGTAATTCAAAGGATTTTTCGGGTCGTCTTCGTTGTAGGGAGTACGTTTTTTACCGTCGAAGACATAGTCGGTGGAGAAATGTATCATAACGATGCTATGTTCTTTGGCGGCTTCCATAATGTTTTCCACGCCCGAAACATTGACGGCATAGGCTTGTTCCCGTTTGATTTCCGCTTGATCCACATTGGTAAAAGCGGCAGCATTGATAATATAGCCGGGTTTTATTTCTCCGACGGTTTTAAGGACCTGTTCCCGGTCGGTGATGTCCAATTGACGTTTGTCCAAGGCATAAACTTCATAAGAACCGTCCAGTACCTCCCGGAGATATTGTCCCATAAGCCCTTTGGCGCCGGTGATCAGAATTTTTTTCATCGGAAAATATCCTTGACAAAAGGCAGATGTTTATCTTTCTCGGAAAGGATAAGTTGGTTTTCCGGTACGTTCCAAGGCAAATTCACCTGCGGGTCGTTGTAGCGGAAGCCCGCATCGGCTTCGGGGCGGTAGAATTCGTCGGTTTTGTAATAAACCAATACACGGTCTGTCAAGGCGAGATATCCGTGGGCAAATCCTTTCGGCACATACAATTGATAGTGGTTTTGTCCGGATAATTCAACGGAAAAGTATTGAAGGAAGGTCGGCGAATCCGGGCGGATGTCCACGATGATATCCAAAATGGCGCCCTGAAGACAGCTTACGAGTTTGGCCTGCTGATAAGGCGGTTTTTGGAAGTGCATTCCCCTTAGGACGTTTTTTCGGGAAGCGGCCAGGTTATCCTGCACAAAATCCTGGACGATGCCGGTTGTTTTTTCAAATGTTTTTTTATTGAAAAATTCGGTAAAAAAGCCACGTTCATCCGAAAACAGGCGTGGTTGAAGCAAAAAACAGCCGGGAAAAGGTTCTCGGATAATTTTCATGCATTTGGTTGATTAGGCGAGCTATGAGTTTTGGATTTGATATATAATCTATCCAGATAATCGAATAAATCTATCAGTAGAAATATGATAAAGAAAATGAATAAAATACTAAAAGGAAGGACAAACTTCATTTGTTTATAAATGGGATTATAAAATTTACCGGTTTTTGGGAAAAGGGAGTTTAGAATAATGATATGTGATTTTTCCA
>CAYUQW010000213.1:0-2081 GCA_964446985.1 uncultured Flavobacteriaceae bacterium | reverse complement strand
TCCGACGGTTCTGCACAAGATACCGCGCTTCAATTTGTCGTGTATAAAAAATAATGAACCTGCTTAATGCCGAAATGAATTTCCCGCCTTCGTACGGAGGCGGGAAATTTTTTATTAAAGTTTGTTCAAAAATTCCCGCATATCATCCTGGGATGACAACCCCAATTTCTTTTTGAGACGGTATTGTGTATTTTTGACACTTTGATGGGTAATATTCAGGATCGAAGCGATTTCCTTATTGGTTAATCCCAATTTCATCAGAGCCGCCATACGTTCTTCCGTTGGGGTTATATTATGATTGTGCCTTCGTAATTTTTCGAAAAAATCCTTATTGACTTGTTCAAAATACATTTTGAATGTTTCCCATTCTTTATCGGAAGACAACCAACGCTTGATTTTTCTCTCCAAATGTTTCAATTGCCGTTTTAATTGTTCCGCAGGCTGTTCGGTCAAATGTCTTACTTCAAGCAACAGGTCATTCAAAATTTCGTTCTTTTGCGTAATTTGAAGAGCATGTGTAGTCAACTGCTTGGTTTTCATCTGCAACTCCGAGGCCAATTGCCGGTTTTTCCATTCGGCTTCCTTAAGCTTTAGGTTTATTAATTCTCTCCTTTTTTTACGATAAAAATAGTAGAGGATAAAGGATGTGGCCAACAGGAAAAGAATAATTGAAACGGCTATAAGGATTATACGAAAACGTGTATTTTTATTTTCCAACTCATTGATTTTCTTTTGCTTTTCCAAATCCTTATAACGTGCATCCAGGAGGGCCAATTGTTTCCGGAATTTGTCCGTATAAATGGAATCTTTGATTTGATCGTATTTATTAAAATAACGAATGCCTTCTTCAATTTGTCCGTTGCGTAATAAATTATATGCGTAGGATTTATAGGATTTTTTCAACATCATCATAAATCCGGTCTGTTTCCCGATAGCAATACACGAATCCAAATACTTGTTGCTCAATGCATAACTCCCCAGATTACTTAAGGCACCGGCATAACTGTTATAGGTAATGGCCAATTCTTCTTTTGTCCCGTATTTTTTGGCCAAGGCCAGACTTTTAAGGAAGTAATTTTTACTCTCGGAACGATTTTGCAAGCGCGAATAAGCCAGAGAGAGATTATTGTATGCCGAAATCAAACCGTGATAATCCCGGATTTTTTTCAAGATTTCTACGGCATTTTTCAGATGAATCACGCCTTTATCCGGCTGTCCCGTTTCGGAATATACCATGCCTACATTGATTTCAATCATACCAATCCCGCGCAGATTTTTTATTTTCCGGGCATATTTCAAGGCTTTCAGATAAAATTCCAAAGCCTTTTTATTGTCTCCCAAATTAAAATAAGTATTACCCAAAGCGGATAAAGACCTGGCCAAACCTTTGTCATAACCTATTCGTTGAGAGGTTTCCATCGCACGCCGTAGAACTTTGAGCGAAGAATCAGGATGAGCATAATAGTCGTTCAGATAGGAAATGTCTATCAAAATATCCGTGTAGAGTGTGGAATCACCGGCTTGGAGTGCCGCCCGGGCGGCTTTTTCATAATAAACACCGGCGGAATCATTGTTACTTTGATAGTAGAACCAGTCTCCCTTGGCATAATAGTATTTGGCAAGTAAAGAATCGTCCGGATAATGCCTTAATGCCCTCAATCCCTCCTCGATACTTTGGTTCATACTATCCAAATCATGCCTGCGGGTATAGATACGTATCAGTTTTAAATTAAACAACGGAATCAATTTCTCTCCGAAACGTTTTTTCCCCATGGACAAAATGCGGATGGCTTTTTGGATGGAATCTTGCTTTATGTAAATATCCGAAAGCTTAAGGTAAACATCCGGTGAGGCGGTTTGCTTGTCGATAAGGTGCTCATACTTCCTTTTCAGGTGCAAAAACGAATCTTTTTTTGTTTGTGCGGAGGCCATAAAATTTGCCTGAAAGAACAACATTGTCATCCATAATACAAGATAATATGCTTTCATTTTTAGTCTCACATTCAAATATAGGAATAAAATAGGACAAAAATATAAAAAAATTACCCCTAGATTACCTTTTTGAGTACCGAAAAGTTACC
>CAYUQW010000212.1:0-2096 GCA_964446985.1 uncultured Flavobacteriaceae bacterium | reverse complement strand
TTGAAAATCAAAACGACATGACAAAGGCTGATCTTGTTCAAAAAATCGCAGAAAAAACAGGATTCGACAAGAAGGACGTTCAAAAGATTGTCGAATTGTATATGGATGAAATTCGCAATGCCTTGGAAAAAGGGGAAAATGTGTATCTGCGCGGTTTCGGTAGTTTCATCACCAAGTACCGTGCGGAAAAAGTGGCCAGAAACATCAAAAAAAATACGTCCATTACCGTTCCGGCTCACTATATACCGGCCTTTAAGCCGTCCAAATCATTTGTTGAAAACGTAAAGAAAAACCTTAAACCGTAACGATATGCCCAGTGGAAAAAAGCGTAAAAGAAAAAAAATAGCAACGCACAAACGTAAAAAAAGAAGTCGATTGAATCGGCATAAAAAGAAAAAGTAGCATCAGGCTACTTTTTCGTTTATTAATCGTTCATTGACATAAGGGAAAAACCGTTTAAATCATAAAAATTTAATACAATGGCTATAGATTTGATTGTACGATCAAGTCCGGCCGCTATTGATTTTGCTATGCTGAAAGACGGTGTTCTGGTGGAACTGCACCGGCAGGATACGTCCAATCGTTTCCAAGTAGGCGATTTCTATTTCAGCAAAGTTTCCAAAATTATGCCGGGGCTTAATGCCGCATTCGTTCAAATGCGAAGCAAAAAAGACGGTTTCCTTCACTATCACGATCTCGGTCCCAATATCCGTACATTATTGCAATATATCCAGGATCTTCGATCCAAGAAAAAAAATCCCGACCCGCTGTTGCGGAACATTCGTTTTCTTCCGCCCATCAAAAAAGACGGCACGATTAACCAAGTGCTCAAACAGGGACAACACGTTTTGGTCCAGGTGGTCAAAGAACCCATTTCGACCAAAGGGCCGCGCCTGACAACGGAAATTTCACTGGCGGGAAGATATTTGGTCTTAATCCCTTTCAACGACAAAGTATCCGTTTCTTCCAAGATAGAAGACAAGGCCGAGCGCGACAGGCTCAAACGTTTGGCCAACAGTATTCAACCGAAAAATTTCGGATTGATTGTCCGCACCGCCGCCAAAGGGATCAAAACGGCGGAGTTGGACAGGGATTTGCAACAACTGTTGGACCGTTGGAAAGCCGTTTCCCAAAGAATAAAAACCGCCAAAACGCCCGAACGTGTCTATCAGGAAGAAGAGAAAGCCGTCTTGCTTCTGCGCGATTTGTTAAACGACGATTTCCGTTCCATTGTTGTGGATGACAAGGATCTGTTTTATAACATTTTAAAAATCGTCGAACAAATCAATCCCGATAAAACCAAAATCGTAAAATATTACGACGGAAAATTGCCCGTTTTCGAAAAATACGGCATAGAAAAACAAATCAAAACTTCTTTCGGCAGAACCGTCAATATGCCCAACGGTGCCTATTTGATCATCGAACACACCGAGGCGATGCATGTTATCGACGTCAATAGCGGAACTTCCCTTCAAAGCCGGCTCGGCCGTCAAGACAAGACGGGCGAAAAAGAGGAAAACGGAACCAAAAACGGCAAAGCGGCTTCCGAACAGGAAGAAACGGCTTTGCAAGTGAACTTGCAGGCGGCCAAAGAAATTGCCCGGCAACTGAGATTGCGCGATATGGGCGGTATTATCATCGTGGATTTCATCGACATGAAAGACCACAAAAACCGTCAGTATCTGTATCAATTTTTGAAAGAACAAATGAAAGACGATCGCGCCAAGCACAAAATCCTCCCGCCTACCAAGTTCGGATTAATTCAAATAACACGTCAGCGTGTGCGTCCCGAAAATATCATCGATACGCACGAAACGAATCCGAGCAAGGCGGATCCCGACAAAACCGATGCGCCGGTCAATTTGATAACCAAAATCGAGTTTGAGCTCGAAAAAGTGATGCATCGAACCGTCGGTCCGATTATTTTGGCGGTTCATCCTTTCATTGCCGCTTATCTTACGAAAGGTTTGTTTTCGTGGCGCATCAAACAAATGCTCAAATTCAGACGACGCTTGCAAATCCAGCCGCGGCACGGTTTCAAATACCTCGAATACCGTTTCTTCGACCGTGACGGCAACGAAGTGGAATTGGACTAA
>CAYUQW010000211.1:0-2101 GCA_964446985.1 uncultured Flavobacteriaceae bacterium | reverse complement strand
AAAATTCACCGATACCCGGAATGGTGAAACTCAACAATCCGATGGCATCGAAAATAATGCTCCATAACAATTTATTTCGTTGCATATACATTTTTTTCGTAAAAATAATAATTAAAATTACCAAATTCTCATCGATACCGAAACACAAAGCAGCCTTATACGGTTAGATTAATCTTTCATGTAAAATTTTGTTTCATTTTGCCCCAATCAGTATTTTCAATAGGAGAAAAGATATAATTACCAAAGAACCATCATTCAAAACACACCCGTAATAACCGGTTTTCCATCCTCTTGGAATAAGCTGCAAGCCAAATATTCTCATACCTTAAAATTTCATTCCAAATTTAATTTTTTATGAATTGCCAAATATTTTATATATTTAGCCGCTTGAAAAAACGTAAGAAAAACCAATATGAGCGAAGAAAAAAACGATCAACTGCAACCGCAGGAAAACGAGAACAAATCCGTTGATAATCAAGAGGATGTAAAAAAAATCGCAGAAGAATTATCATTTTCGGAACAAAAGCAACTGGCATCGGAAGATATTGAAAATGACAAAAGTGTAGATGCCATTATCGGCGAAATCGACTCGGATATTGCCCAACGTTCCGAAGAAGAAACGGATGAGAATGTTATTGAGTTGGATAAATCCAAATACAAAGAATTTACTTTACGCCAAATTGTTGATGAATTCCGTGATTTATTGGACCAGCATCCGGTAGGAAAAGTTAAGCAGATTTTATACTATCTTCGTGACCTTTTTCAAGAAAAATACGAACAACAAAAAGACGAAGCCCGTCAGAAATACATTAGTATCAACGACAGCGAGAAAGGATTTTATTTTAACGCTCCCGAAAAAGCCGAATTTGACAGCCTCTATAGAGAATTCAAAAGGAGACTAAATGATGCACGACGTGAATATCAGGAAAAATTACAACGAAATCTCAATGCAAAATTAGCCTTGATTGAAGAACTGAAAGCCATGGCGCGCGGCGAAATCGAAGGAACGTCGGGCGAACTCTATAAGCGTTACAGGGAAATCCGGAATAAATGGTATGAAATAAAAAATGTTCCGCGGAATGCCTATCATGATTTATGGAACAATTTCCTTTTCTGGGAAGAACAATTTCACCAATTGATCAACCTCGACAAAGAATATCGCGAAAAAATTTACGAGGAAAATTTGGCTGAAAAACAAAAAATTATCGAACGGGCAAAAAAATTATTGGAACACGAGGACCCGATGCAAGCCTTCCGGGAATTGCAATTCCTCCATAAAGTTTGGAAAGAAAAAACAGGACCTGTTGCGCCCGAATGGCGCGAAAAAATTTGGCAGGAATTTAAGGAACTCACAAAAAAAATCCACGACCGCCGGAGGGAATTTCTGGCAAAATTGAAGGACGTATATGCCGAAAACCTCGAAAAGAAAAGGGAAGTTATCGCCCGTATCCGTGCATTGACGGAAGGAAAAGAAATCACCGAACATAAAGTTTGGCAAGACCTTATCAAGGAAGTTGACCGCTTGCGCGAAGAATTTTTTGCCATCGGTTTCGTGCCTTGGAAAGACCGCGATACCGTCAAAGCCGAATTTTATGACGCTTTCCGCGATTTCAACCGAAAGAAAAACGCTTTTTACAAAGGGCTGAAAGAAAAACAAAAGGAAAACCTGCAGAAAAAACGCGAACTCATCGAAAAAGCCCGGGAGTTGGTCAAGCGGGAAGATATCAAAGAGGCTCACGAAGAATGCAAACAGTTACGCGAGGAATGGAAACAAATCGGTTTTGTGCCGAGAAGATTTTCCGAAAGCATCTGGGAAGAATTCAAGCAGACCTGTAAAGCATTTTACGACCGTTACCACAGTGAAGTCAAAGCGGAAACAGAAGAAGAATACCAACATTATCTGGCCAAAAAAGCTTTCTTGGCCGATCTCAAAAAGAAAAATGCTGACGGAGAATTCGATCAAATCGATGTGGACGGCATCAATGCCCTTATCGAACAATGGAAAAATATGGGCCAGGTTCCTGACAATGTCCGATATATTAATTCCAAATTTAACCGGTTCATCAACAATCTCTATCGCAAACTCAACATCGACGAGAAC
>CAYUQW010000210.1:0-2112 GCA_964446985.1 uncultured Flavobacteriaceae bacterium | reverse complement strand
GTCAGGCGGACGGCAAAATCGTATTCCGGTTCGTCTGAGATGTCGGAGTAGTCAAGCACGATAAAATAGGTTCCGTGCGTAGGCAGAATTTTCCACCGGCTTCCGCGGATGCCTTCGATAAAGCGGTCGCGCTTGGCTTGATAAAAACCGGGCAGGCTTTCGTAATGCGCCGGATTTTTCAGATATTCCGCCAAGGCGTATTGCACGGGCGTGTTAACCGAGAATACATTGAATTGATGCACCTTGCGGAAAGCTTTGGTGAGGTTGGGCGGAGCCACGGCATAGCCGGTTTTCCAGCCCGTGGCGTGGAAAGTTTTCCCGAAGGAGAAAATAACGATACTTCGCAGGTATAAATCGGGATATTTCAACAAACTCAAATGCGGAAGTCCGTCGAAAATGATGTGTTCATAGACTTCGTCACTCAGGATGATAATGTCCGTATCACGGGTAATTTGCCGCAGACGCTCGATGTCTTCTTCGCCGAGCACATAACCGCCCGGGTTGTTCGGCGAGTTAAGGATTATCATTTTGGTTTGCGGCGTGATGCGGCGGGAAACTTCGTCCCAATCGATGTGAAAATCCGGTTTTTCCAAGGAAATAAAAACGGGTTTGCCGCCGGCCAATTTGACGGAAGGCACATAAGAATCGTAGGCGGGTTCGAAGAGGATAACTTCGTCCCCGGGATGAATAAGGGCCTGAACGGCCGTGAAAATGGCTTGGGTGGCTCCGGCCGTAACGGTGATTTCTTCCTGTGCATTGACGGTGTTGCCGTAAAGTTTTTCGATCTTGCCGGCAAGAGCTTTCAGAAGCGGAGGCACGCCGGGCATCGGAGCGTATTGGTTGTAACCTTTACGCATAAAATGTTGTACGAGGTCGATGAGTTCCGGGTCGATGGGAAAGTCGGGGAATCCCTGCGAAAGATTCACGGCCCCTTCCTTCCGGGCAAGGCCCGACATAACGGCAAAAATGCTCGTGCCGATATCCGGCAGTTTCGTGTCAAAGTTTTTTTCCGTAAACGCGTTTGCGCCGGTTTTGTTCGTGTTCATAATTTTTCCAGTTGCTCAAAACGTTATGGTTGATTTCAAAAACGCCGCCGGTTTCGAATACACGAATACCGTGTTTCAGCATTTGCTCGTGGAAACGGTTGAAAATCACGGCCGCCACGCCTTTGTTGAAGTAATCGGGATGCACACCGATGATGCCGATATCGATTTCCTTGGGTTTGCGAAGGGCTTTCAGGATATGGATAAAGCCGAAAGGGAACAGTTTGCCTTTGGCTTTGCGCAAGGCGTCGCCGAGGGAAGGCATTGCCAGCATAAATCCGACGGTTTTGCCGTTTTTTTCGTCCCGGGCAAAGAACGACCATTCCGGCAACAACACCTGTAAATAACCTTTTTTGTAGAAATCGATTTCCTCTTTGCTCAAAGGAACCATATAAGGCAGATGACTGTAAGCTTTGTTGTAGAGTGTGAAAATATTGTCGGCAAGGGAAATCAATTCTTTTTTTGAAGAGGGCTGGAAAGCCGTTATGCCGAAGCGCCGTTTGACCAATTCGGCACCTTTTTTTCCTTTTTGTACGGGTTCGTCGGTTATGGTAATGCGGTTTTCGATCCAATCGATTTCTTTGGCATAGCCGAGGCGTTCGAGATGATCTTTATAGTAAGGAAAATTGTAGGTGGAAACGAGGATTTGCGGATGTTCGAAACCTTCGACTTGCAGTCCCTGGTGATCCAGATTGTTGTATCCCAACGGTCCGTGAATGTGATTCGCTCCGTCCTTGCGCGCTTCGTTTTCGGCCGCTTCGAAAAGTTTGTCGAAAACGGCGGGATCGTTTACGGCTTCGAGGGAATGGAAACGCACCGTTTTGGTATTGTTTAACTCGTTGTATTTCCGGTTGACGAGGTAGGCGAGCCGCCCCAGGGCATTTCCCCGGGTGTCCTTGACGAGAAAAAGTTTGACTTTATTGGTCTTCAGGCCGGGATGTTGCGTCCAATATTTCCATTCGTCTTTTTTGATCGGTGGAATCCATTTCGGGTCGTTGCGATAGAGCCGGTAGGGGAGTTCGATGAATTTTTTCAGGTCTTCGCGTGAGCTGACTTCGGTGATTTTCAT
>CAYUQW010000209.1:0-2119 GCA_964446985.1 uncultured Flavobacteriaceae bacterium | reverse complement strand
TGAGAATTTAAATTTAAAAAAATTATGGAAAATAACTTTTATTACAAAGTAAAATGGTACCATCGTATCATGTGTTTCCTGACCGGATACCGTTGTCGTATCCTGGAACAATGCAGTGATGCCTCTTTTAAGCAATTGGCAAAATTTACCGGGGCCATGTTGGTTATTATGTTGATTTGGGGATTAATAGGTTACGGTTTCGTGACAACGTATTTGAAATTGCAAAATCCCCCGCAAATCGCTGCGGGCGTAGGGTTTGTCGTTTTTGTGATATGGATGTTGGAACGCTATATTATCCTTTCGGAGAAAAATTGGGGGATGGCTGTTTTTCGTATGCTGATAGGATTGGTAATCGCTTCGTTGGGTGCGGTCATTGCGGATCAATATTTGTTGCAGGAGGATATCAAGAAGGCGCGTATGGAACGCGACCAGAAGGAAGTAAACCGTTTGTTGAAGCAAAAAACCGCCGAATTGCGTGACCAGATTAAGCGTCTGGACTCCTTGATAGCCGATACCGAAGCCCGCAAAGCACGTTTGAACGCTTATTTACAAAAGCATCCGCGAATTGCCACGCCGGAAGTTATTACGAAACGGGATTCAACGGGTAAAATCATTTCGCGAACCGTAAACTATCGAACGCAAGTAAATCCTCAGTTTGAACAACTGAACTCGTTGAACGATAAAATCGCCATGCTCTATAATCAGCGGAAGGAAAAGGAAAACATGATTTTGACGGCACGGGATACGGTGGAAAAACAAGTGCAACAGACCAAGGGTTTTTTGGATGAAATCAAAGTGATGCGACAACTGATTTTCGGTTCGAGAGAAGCCTTGGTGGTTTGGTTATTGTTTTTTCTGTTGGCACTGTTTATAGAATTATTGGTGGTGTATGGAAAAATATCAAGTAAAAGCGACTATGATCATATGATCGAGTTTTTGAAAAACCGGAAAGTGGTACAACTGGAGAATATGACGAATATGTTGGAAACCCACGGACGAGAGAACTCAAATACAGGGGAGAATTCTTGATAGGGGTTTTTACGAATTTTGATTGAATTTTATAGAAAAAATTAATAATTTTGAATGTTCAAGCCGGATTTTGATCATATTAATAATTATGCCGAGCAACAAGAACAAATTTCTGCGCGTATATCTTATCGACCGGTGTTTGCGATCCGGGAAAAATTGCACATTGGACGAACTCACCGATTATATTTCGAATTATTTCATGGAACACTTCGGACAGACGGTGAGCCGGAGCAGTATCAAAGGAGATATTAAATTTATGCGTGACGAACCGTTTTCGGCGCCCATTGCCCATCAAAAGGGCAGTGGGTATTTTTATGAGGATAAGAGTTATTCGTTTTTCGGCTTGGGATTAACGGATGATCAGGTGGAAGTTTTGGAAGCCGCCGTTCAGGTTTTGGACAGGCTGGGACTGGAAATCATCGGGGACATACTGGAAAATATTGTACGGCGAACCGGATTTTTCGACGGGCGTTTCCCGGAGGTTTTGGTGGATGCCAATGAGGGATATAAAGGTTTCCGGTGGTTGTCTATCCTGTTGAAAGCCATTGTAAACCGTTGTTATGTCCACATTTCCTACCGTTCGTTCATTCCTGAAAATGACTATGAGGGTGAGGTCCGGCCGGTTTTGTTGAAGGAGTATAACAACCGTTGGTTTCTGATCGGGTTGCCCGAGAAGTTGGAGCCCGAAACCGCCGATTTTGCCATTTTTCCTTTGGACAGGATAGAGGGTGTCAAAGTTTTGGAAAAAAAGACTTTTTATTTGCCTGAAGACCAACATGCCAAGATTGTCAGGTCCTTCCGCGAGGTGGTGGGCGTGACGGTCATCAATGAAAACCCGCTGACGGAAATCGTTTTCGAAGTGAGACATCCGCGAGCGAAGTATGTCATTACGAAACCTTTTCATCCTACACAAAAGATTTTGGAAAACAATGAGCAATTGGTACGATTTTCCGTTAAAGTGCGGGAGAATAACGAGTTGTATGCCGAGTTTTTGTATTACTTGCCGGATATTCGTATCGTTTCGCCCTTGGAAATCAGGGAGAAATTGCGAAGGAGGTTGGAGGAGAGTTTGAGGTTTATGGGGTGAGAA
>CAYUQW010000208.1:0-2132 GCA_964446985.1 uncultured Flavobacteriaceae bacterium | reverse complement strand
ATGGGGAGCATAAAGGCAAAGGATGCGGCGATAGTGGCCGGAATCATAATCAACAGCGGATTGAGGTGAATAAAAACGGCCATACTTCCCAAAATCGGTAGGAGTGTTTCCGTGGTGGCCGTGTTGGAAGTCAATTCGGTAAGGAAGGTGATGCTTGTTATGATAATCAATACAATCCACACGGGGGATAAATCTTGCAATCCGCTTAAACTTTTACCGATGAAAGCCGTCAATCCCGATTCTTTGAATCCGGCGGCAAGGGCAAAACCGCCCCCGAAAAGAAGGATGATGTTCCAAGGGATTTTTTCGGCCGTTTTCCAATCCATGATAAACCGGCTTTTGCTTCTGTTTTTTGTGGGGATAATAAACAATAAAATTCCAATTAACATGGCGACATTTCCGTCCGTTATCCATTTCGGATGCGGAAAATAATCTTTCCAGCCTTTGATATTGATGTGGCCGAAATGAAATCCCGGTCGTGTAAGCCACAGAAGTGCGAGTGTGATAAATAGTGCCAGAACAATTTTTTCTTCATAGCCCATTTTTCCCAACGCCGTTTTTTCGCGTTTGATAATGGCCGTATCGGCTGCGGGGACCTTTGAAACATTTTTAATAAAGAAAAAACGCAGATAGAGGTAAGCGGCTGCCAACAAGGTTATACTCAAAGGGAAGGCGAAAGTGAACCATTGGGCAAAACCGATTTCGGGGATTTTAGGAAAATAGATTTTGACGATTTGGGCGAAAAACAAGTTTGGCGGTGTCCCGATAAGGGTAGCCACGCCGCCGATAGAGGCGGCATAAGCGGTTCCCAGCAGTAAGGCTTTGGTGACGGATATGCCGTTTTCCGGGTCGGCTTCTTCCCATTTCCGGGACAAAGATAAAATAATGGGCACCATCATCATGGTGGTGGCCGTGTTGGATATCCACATGGAGAGGAAGGCCGTAACGATCATAACACCCAATAAAATTCGTGCGGGCGAATGTCCGATGAGTGCGAGTATGTTGATGGCAATTCGCCGGTGGAGATTCCATTTTTCCATGGCCAAGGCAATGAGAAATCCGCCGATGAAAAGGAAAATCAGATGATTGAAGTAGGTAACGGCCACGGCTTTACCGCTCATAATGCCCAAGAAAGGATAGAGCGCCACGGGTATCAATGCCGTAACTGCCAAAGGGATTTTTTCGGTCATCCATAAAACCGCCATCAACAAGGCAACGCCTGCCATTAGCCCGACTTTGGGATTCGTGGCGTCAAGAAAGCGCGGGTTGAACCAGGTATATAGCATACCGAGCGTTGCCAAAAAAACATAAAAATCCCGTGAGAGGAAATAACGGAAAATCTTTAATGCCGGCATATCCGAAAAATTTATGATTAAATTTAATTCAAAATGCCGCTCGATGCAATGCCGGATGATATTTTTCCGCTGTAATCGGAGAAACTATTCTTTCTTTACCAAAATTTCGGCCAAATCAAGCACCTTTACTTTATCTTCTTTGTTGAAATGTTTCACACCGTCGGTTATCATCGTATTGCAGAAAGCGCAAGCGGTAACAATAACGTCGGGTTTGGTTTCCAAAGCTTCCCGGGTACGATAGACAAAAATTTCTTCACGTTGGTTTTCCGCTTCCTTGAACATTTGAGCCCCGCCGGCGCCGCAACACACCGAGTTTTCCCGGTGGTGTGGCATCTCGATTATCGAGATGCCGGAATGTTTCAGAACATTCCGCGGCGCCTCGTATTGGCCGTTGGCCCTTCCCAGATAGCAAGGATCGTGGAAGGTGATTTTTTTATCCGCATATCCTGATTCGTCGATATCCAATTTCTTCTCTTCAAGGAGTTTTTCTAATAGTTCCGAATGGTGAACCACTTCGTATTTGCCGCCCAAGTCGGGATATTCGTTTTTGAAAGTGTTGTAGCAGTGCGGGCAAGTGGTAATGATTTTTTTTACACCGTAACCGTTCAGAACTTCGATATTCATTTTGGCCTGCATCTGAAACAAAAACTCATTTCCTGCGCGTTTGGCCGGGTCGCCAGAGCAACTCTCTTCTTCGCCCAAAACGCCGAATTCTATACCGGCTTTGTTGAGTAATCGCACAAAGCTTTTAGTGATTTTTTTGGCGCGGTCGTCATA
>CAYUQW010000207.1:0-2174 GCA_964446985.1 uncultured Flavobacteriaceae bacterium | reverse complement strand
CTCTACGCCCTTGGGCTTGAAGAGGAATTGCCGCATCCAGTAAAAAGAACAAAATAATAAACCTGAGTAATCTGGTCATCTTCCGGTATATTCGGGTAAGAGTATTATACTGTCACCTTTTGTATAATAACGGATTTCCATAGGTTTTAATATAAGTTCCAAAGATTTCTTAAGATCACCGGGAGGAACCATACCCGTAAACAAACGTTTTTCGTCGATTCGGGAACGGTCGAAACTAACGGAATACATCTTTTCGAGAGTATCGAGAATTTTTTCAAGCGGCTCGGAACGGAAACGTAGCGGTTGCATCAACCAACCGGGCATAAGGTTTTCCGGATTATTAAAACGGATTTTACCTTCAACGGCTGTCAAAGCCTTACCGCTTGTCAAAATAAGGGGGTGTGGCGTCTTTACGGGAATCACCGATACTTTCCCGCGATAACAAATCACGTGCAGTAGTTTTTGATCGGCTTTTACTTCAAAACGCGTGCCCAAAACGCGCACGGTACCCGAAGGCGTATTCACTTCAAATGAAGGACCTTTTTGAACAACAAAATACGCGTCACCGTTCAAACGGATAATTCTCGATTTTTTCCACCCACGGGGATTGTATTCGAAATAACCTTGATGTAAATAAACCATACTTCCGTCGGGGAGTCGATATTCACGTAGCGAAGCATGGGCCAATTCCACTTTTACGGTTTGAGGACCAATCAGCTTTTGCAGTACCAGGAATAAGATAAAGAGTGCGGCGACGGACATAGCGGGAACCAACAATTTCATTAATCGACCCGTAGATTTGCCCGTGTCTTTTCTTTCCATTTTTTCTTTTATTGCCTGCCAGGTGCCTTCGGGAGATTTTTCCAATTCGGCATAAACTTCCAGCCCTCTCCTGATTTTGAGAAAGGAAAGGTATTCCGCTTCGGGAACAAGCGACCGTACTTCTTCGTCGGTCAGTTTTCCCTGCATCCATTCGGCAAAAATTCGACTGTATTTTTCTTTCATATCGTGCCTTCTGTTTACATAACGATTAAAAAAATATTTACCCTACCTTATACCTTATATCAATTAAAAATATCCGATTTTTTCCCTGATTTGTGCCAAAGCAGCCGTCATCCTTTTTTCCACCGCTTTGACCGAAATACCCAGTTCTGCGGCAATTTCTTTATATTTTTTCTTCTCAATCTTGGCCATTACAAAAACTTCCCGTTGTTTGGGAGGTAATCCGGCTACGGCTTGTTCTATTTTTTCCAAAAATTCCTCCTCAATCATCAAAAACTCGGGTGTTTCAGATGTAAATTTAACCTCATCGTTCCGCTTGGCAAAATTCCTGACAACCTTTTCGTGTTTTTTTATATCCAAAAAAGCATTATTGGCCAAAGTAAAGAGATAACTGCGAACCTTTTCGGGACTGACTTCACGACAATTTTTCCATAATTTCAAGAAGGTCTCCTGAACCACATCCTCGGCACTTTCCAAATCCTGAAATTTCAGAAAAAGGTACCGCTTCAAATCTTTGGCATATTGGAAAAATACGGCTTCGAACCGTTTCTCGTCACATAAATCTTTCCGGCGCATACGGTATTTGGTAACTTACATCACAAATATATAATTATTTTTAATAAGCTTACTTACACATCGAGGAAGGATATATTTATCTGATTATCAGTTTATTATTAATTATTCCAATAAAAAGGTAGGGTATTTCCGCATCTACTCGTTTTATGAGTGAAAACCGCAAAAACTATTTATTATGAAAGCAAAAGCCTTATTCTCAGCCATTGTAATTCTGATGTTTGGACTCAGTTCCTGTAAACAAAAAAAGATCAACCGGGATCCCGGTGCATCCAACAGTGAAACGGCCAAGACAGTAATGAACTACGTCAAAGATCACAGTCCCGTTTCGTCCCGAGGAACTTCTGCCAGGAGCAATTATCAATTCAACGCAGACGATTTGTTAGAATACGATTTCTGCTTCCACCCGGTGTATCCGATAACTTTTATGTATAACAACGGTACAACCGTAACGGTTCATAATGCAACGGAACTGTTACAGGTTGCTCAAGGAATGACCGATACGTTATATATTACCGGCATCGTTTTTCCCTTCGACGTTGTTCTGGCAGACGGTACACGGCAAACAGTTCATAACGAAAGCGAGTTTGCTTCCATTA
>CAYUQW010000206.1:0-2177 GCA_964446985.1 uncultured Flavobacteriaceae bacterium | reverse complement strand
AATTTTGTTTCAAAGTTACTGAAAAAAACAACGAAGCCCGACGCACCGGTATTATCTTATTATAAACTTTGACCGCAACCTGATTTGTTAAATTGTTTCGCTTATTTATCCCCGGACAACTCGAATAATAATGCATTGACGGAACCAACTTCGTCTTTTCCGTTTTTTTCCGTACCGTATATTTCCTCGATAACGAGCAGATAAGAACCGTCCCGGAATACCGTATCCTCATTTTCGACCGATTCCGGATCTTGCTTTATCTTCTCGATTAATTTTTCTAAATCGAAGCGGGATTTCCCGTTGATCCATAGTGTTGTCCCTTGCATTGTCAAATGTAAATCTCCTTCTTTTGCCGTGGTGCCGTTAAATATTTTTACGTGCCATACCTTATTGACTTCGGCTTCTACGGGAACGGGCTTTTCCGTGACCATCTCCCGGGAAAAATTATAAAATCTTGTTTCCGGGTTTGTTATTCCGTATTTTTCCTTGAGTTTTTTTGATAATTCGTTCGTATTACGGGTATTGAGCAAATCGACTATACCGGGGTTGTCAAAAGCGGAGGCCGGATTTATCCGTGTCCTTTGGATATACCGGATAATGTCAATGATACGTTTTGCATTGTTTTGATGTCCGTCTTTTCGGAATAATGATTCCAGTTCGTGTTTTTGGCTGTAGAAAGACAAGTCGTTGGCGCCGGCAAAGGGTAATACGGAGATCAACAGAAGGCTAATTCCTATGAGCAATAATTTGTGTAATTGCAATGATTTGGCCTTTAAAATCAAGAAGGAGGCAATGAGGAAAAACAATCCGGCCGACAATCCGTAATAACGGGATATGCTTATGCCGTATTGAAAAATGCGGATACCGATAACATAAAAAAGCAGGAAAATCAAGGGCAGGTAAAGATAGAAATATATTTTCGGCAGCAGGCGGGGCGCGGCGGAGGGTTTTTCCCCCTTGACGGGTGGAGCGAGTATGTAGGCGATAACGGAAAAGATTCCGAAAAACTCGATATAAGGGGCTATGGCATTCTTCGGTAAAGTGCCGGTCAGGGCGATTTTCAAAACATACAAATACAATACGCTCAAATATAACCAAGCCAGCACGGGAAACAGCCAGGCGGTAATCCAATTGACGAAAGACAGATTCTCCGTTTTGAAGGAATAATCCGACAAACCGAGAAATAAAACGCCGAACAGGAAAATGAATACGAAATAATTGACACTTACATAGGTGTTATTGAGTATGCGTGAATTCGTAAAAATCAAATTTTCCAATAACAAATCCAGCACCAGTAAGCCCGCCGCCAGTAAAATAACGACAAGACCTGCTCCCAATAGCGATACGAACAAATGTATCAGGCGGTTGCGAAAAATTTCGTTGTCCCTGTTTTTGGCATATAACCAAACGAAAATTAACAGTAGCGTCGCTATCAATATAAACCAACGCAGTATTACAAATCCGGGAAGGGCGAAGAAGGAATTTTCGGTTTCCGAGCCGTAATAAACAAAAAATCCCGCTACGAACAGAATGAATATCAGCCAGTAGGAATAGGTTTTTTTACCGTGACCCGTCAGAATGAATTGCTCCGTGACCAAAGCGGAAACACTTGCCGTAAGGAGGAAAACCCAAATATAGGAAATCAAATCGTGGGTTCCGGGGAACCAAACCTGAACCGATAAAGAAAGACTTAACAGAAAGAGCAGGGAAACTGTCAGGGGATAATGCCGGAAAACCGGTTTCAAAAGATTGGAAACTCGGAAAAAAATGTTTTTCAGGCTCATTCGCGTAACGGGGTTTTGTTAAAATGTAACGACCCGTAACCGGTTTTTAGTATGTATCAACGGGGATTACATTCTTTCCGGCACTTCGATACCCAGGAGATTCAATCCGTTTTTAATGACATTGGCCGTCAGCGCCGAAAGTGCCAGGCGGAAATTACGCTCTTCTTCCGGTGCCTGAAGAATGGGGACGTTCTGATAGAAAGCATTGTAAGCCTTGGCCACGTCATAGATATAATGGGCTATCACGGCGGGATTCATATCGCTTGCCGCTTGGCGAATGATTTGTTCGAAACGAAGCAGTTTTTTGATGAGTTCGCGCTCGTATTTGCCGGGTTTGCAACAAAAGGGTGTCTTTAAAGCCCGAAATATTTCCGTATTTTTGCACGATATTAA
>CAYUQW010000205.1:0-2209 GCA_964446985.1 uncultured Flavobacteriaceae bacterium | reverse complement strand
ATAAAAATTCCGCTGTGTTTTTTATCCTTATCCCTGGTAGTTTGGTTATTGCCATATCTTGTTCAGGGAAAGGATGCCTATTTGACAATACACGATAATCTGGACGGAGAATTTGTCTATTATCATTTGCTTAAAATCAACCGTCTTTTGTTCGGTTTCGATGCTTCAACGCCCGTGCCGCAGGTGATGAACGGGCTTCCGCGCGTATTTTTTCATTCCGAATTCAGCTTTATCCGTTTGCTTTTCCTGTTGCTACCGTCTTTTTGGGCCTATTTGGTAAACGAAATCTTGGTGCGCGTCATCGGATTTGCCGGGATGTATCTGCTTTTACGCGATTATGTTTTGGGTAACGACCGCGTTTATGCCAATGCCGTATTGGCTTCGTTGTTCTTTTTTATTCCACTTTATCCCTTATACGGGCTTTCGGTGGCCGGTCAGCCTTTGTTGTTGTGGGCTTTTTTGAATTTGAGTCATCATCGCCGGGTGAAATTATCTTTTTCGATTATTCTCTTCTTTCCGTTTTACAGCCATTTCGCATTATCGGCCCCTTTCATCCTGACGGGCTTGTTTTTATTCGGAATTTACCGGTTTGGCCAACGTTTATTCCGGACGAAGTTTTTTCAGGGATTGGTCCTTCTGTTTTTTTCGTTTTTGGCGGCCAATTGGATGACCGTCCGTCATTTCCTGTCGGCGCCCGGATTGTCACACCGTAGTGCGTGGATAGCCGAAAAACCCGATTTGATAGCAGCGATAGGGGATTTTTTTCATATCCTGTTTCTGAATCAATATCATTCGTCATCATTCATAGCCTTGCCGTTGTATTTAATGGTCTTGCTTGCGTATTTACGGGATGTTTCGATGAGAAAAATATTATTGCACTTGTTTTCGATTGTCGTTCTCATTGCTTTTTTCGATGCGTTATATCCTTATGTTAAATATTATGCCGGCAATAAAATACATTTCCTGATTTCTTTTCAATTCAACCGGTTTACTTTCCTGATTCCTTTGGTGTGGTTTATGTTAATGGCTTATGCTGTCAGGGCATTACAAAAAAATCCGCGAATATTGGCGGTGCTTTTGATATTACAAGCCGTTTTTATTTTATATGCCAATAAAGAATGGGCCTATAACGATGTGAAATTATTGGTCGATCACCGATGGAAAAAATTCAATAAAATGGCGCCGGGATTTAACGAATTTTATGCGCCGCGACTTTTTGCCAAAATCGATTCTGCTATAGCAAAACCGAAAGCAACATATCGAGTGGCTTGTGTCGGTATGCATCCCGCGGTGGCGCAATATAACGGATTTTATACCTTGGGCGGATATCAAAATAATTATTTGTTATCCTACAAGAACAAATTCAGGCAAATCATTCGCAGGGAATTGGATAAAAATCCCCGCTTGAAAAAATATTTCGATGATTGGGGCTCACGTTGTTATGTTTTCAGTAGCGAAATTTATAATCATTGCCGGTTTTCCTGCACAAAATACGATACGTTGTCGGTACGTTTGGATCTCGATACGGATGCAATGAAAAAGTTGGGTGCCCGCTATATATTCTCGACGGTGCCGGTCAGAAATGCACGGGAATTAAATTGGAAATTTATTAATAAATTTACCGATAAAGAATCCATACGTAATATTTGGTTATATCAAATCCGCCGGTAATGAACAAACCTGTCTTAGCAATCGTAATTCCCGGTTATAATGAGGAGGAAGTATTGCCTTCCACCATCTCGCATCTATCCGGTTTGCTAGAGGAAATGCATAAGGAAGGGCTTATTTCCGATCGCAGTTTTTTGTTTTTCGTTGATGACGGAAGCACCGACCGCACGTGGACGGTCATACGCGAAAATGCGCAACACAACCGGTTTGTCAAAGGCATAAAACTTTCCGGAAACCGCGGGCATCAAATCGCGCTTATGGCCGGTATTCGCGAGGCTTTTCCGCATAGCGATTGCCTGATTACCATCGATGCAGACCTTCAAGACGATACGTCCGTCATTCCCGATATGGTCAAAGCTTGCCGTGAGGGGTACGATATTGTTTACGGTGTAAGAAATGACCGGCATACCGATTCGTTTTTCAAACGGCTTTTTGCCGAAACTTTCTATAAAATTCGGGAGACCTTGGGCATCAAAACCATTTTTAATCACGCCGATTTCCGTTTGATGAACAAACGTGCAACGGCGGCTTTATTGGAATA
>CAYUQW010000204.1:0-2212 GCA_964446985.1 uncultured Flavobacteriaceae bacterium | reverse complement strand
GCCGAGGAACGCGCCAAGAATCAACAGGTTTCCGCTACCGGAAATATTGAAGAAGTCAAGCCAAAACGGCGCGGGCGGAAACCGAAGGCAGACAAGGAAGAAGTAACTTCCTCGACTGCCACGAAAGACGCTCAGCAACAGCCTTCTACTGAAAAAACGGAAGAAGTCAAACCTCGAAAACGTCGTCCGCGTAAGCGCAAAACCGTATCCGTAACGGTGGAAACGGCCGAAGTTAAACCGCAGGAGGCCCCTGTTGCAGTGAAGGAAGAAAAACCCGCGCAGCCGGTTACGGTGAATAAGAAAAACGAAAAAACGGCCGAGGAGAAAACCGTTGTGAAGGCGGAACAGCCCGAAAAAAGCCGTCTCGAAATCGAAGGGCTCGTGGAAGTGGAAGGCGTTTTGGAAATCCTCGACGGATACGGATTTTTACGCTCGGCGGATTTCAATTACCTCTCCTCTCCCGACGATATTTATTTGTCACAATCGCAAATCAAACATCTCGGCTTGAAAACCGGCGATACGGTGACCGGCGTCGTGCGTCCGCCTCGCAAGGACGAAAAATTTTACCCGCTCGTCAAAATTCTGAAAATCAACGGCTTGGATCCGTCGGAAATACGCGACAGAATTGCTTTTGAACATTTGACGCCCATTTTCCCCAACGAAAAATTCAATCTCTCCGGTTTGCGCAGCAATGTATCCACCCGTATCGTCGATTTGTTCTCGCCCATAGGTAAAGGCCAGCGTGCGATGATTGTTTCCCAGCCGAAAACCGGAAAAACCTGGCTGTTGAAAGACATCGCCAATACCATTGCCGCCAACCATCCCGAGGTTTATTTGATGGTATTGCTCATCGACGAACGCCCCGAAGAAGTTACCGATATGATAGAGAGCGTTGACGGGGAAGTCATAGCCTCTACTTTTGACCAACCCGCAGAGAAACACGTGCGCGTGGCCAATATCGTTATAGAGAAAGCCAAACGCTTGGTGGAAAGCGGACACGACGTGGTCATTCTGCTCGATTCCATAACCCGTTTGGCGCGTGCCTACAATACCGTTCAACCGGCCTCGGGACGTGTGCTCACCGGGGGTGTGGATGCCAATGCCTTGCATAAACCCAAACGCTTTTTCGGTGCCGCCAGGAATATCAAAGACGGCGGTTCGCTCACCATCATTGCCACGGCATTGGTGGATACCGGCTCCAAAATGGACGAAGTCATTTTCGAAGAATTCAAAGGCACCGGCAATATGGAATTGCAACTCGACCGTCGGTTGGCCAATCGCCGTATATTCCCCGCCATCGATTTGTTGGCCACCGGCACCCGTCGCGACGATTTGTTGCACGACGAACGTACGCTGCAAAGAATGTGGCTGCTGCGGCGCTATCTGGCCGATATGAATCCCGTTGAAGCTATGGAATTTATCCGGGATCGCATAAAAAGCACCCGGAGCAATGAGGAATTTCTCCTTTCGATGCAAGAATAAAAATGATATTAAATTTTGCACTTTCGACAAAAGCCATTATATTTGTGCCACTAAGGAGAGATGACCGAGAGGCCGAAGGTGCACGCCTGGAAAGCGTGTGTGCGCCACGAGCGTACCGAGGGTTCGAATCCCTCTCTCTCCGCAAAAGAAAATGAGAATTAACCTAAATCAATAATTATGAGAAAATTGTTTTCTGTTCTGATGATCGTAGGGTTTTTGGCTTTCATTACGCCCGTTCAAACCTATGCGCAAGACAAAGCCAAAGCGAAAACCGAACAAGTGGATAAATCCGCCAAGAAAAAATCATTCCACCAAATTCTCAAACGGCGTTTCGTGGAAGGTGGTCCCGGTTTTATGGGTATCATCCTGCTTACATTGATTTTCGGTTTGGCTATTGCTATTGAAAGGATTATTTTCCTTATGCTTTCCGACACCAATACACAAAAATTACTTCAAGAAACCGAACAGGCATTGGAAGAAGGCGGGGTTGAACAGGCATTGGAATTGCTCAAAAACAAACCCGGACCGGTAGCATCCATTTTCTATCAAGGTTTATTGCGTATGGCCGAAGGCGAAGGGCTGGAAGCCGCCGAAAAAGCCGTTGTTGCTTACGGAAACGTGAAAGTGGGTGAATTGGAGAAAAATATTTCCTGGATTTCCCTGTTCATTGCCCTCGCACCGATGTTGGGATTTATGGGTACCGTTATCGGTATGATCGATGCCTTCGATA
>CAYUQW010000203.1:0-2303 GCA_964446985.1 uncultured Flavobacteriaceae bacterium | reverse complement strand
TATTTTAACAAAGATAACGATAAATTTTTTCATGGGGATATGCTCAAATCAAAAACCATACAAAAATTTATAATCGATTGATTTTCAATTAAAACGAAAAATTTTCGGATATAAAAACAAGCTATATAATCTAGAAAAAACAAATGACAAATTCCGCGTAATCAATTCTTTTCCGTATGGGCGAGTACGGGACCTGTGCTTTTTCTCATCAGTATTTCGTCGTAGCCTTTCACCAGATAATCTTTGATGATGCCTATTTCTTCGTATCCGCGTTTGAGATAAAACTTTTTTGCATCATGATTGAAGGATGATACGCATAGAAAAACATTGGGATGGACGGATAAAATCCTTTTTTCGATATGGTCCATTAACAAGCTGCCGATATGGTTTTTACGGAATTCCTTTTTTACGGCTATGCTCTTTAAGTAACCGGTGCAGACACCTTTTAATTGAATAACGGCCACGCCGGCAATGGCGTCACCGGCATAAGCAACGTATGATTCATAGAAATTGTCGCGTAATGTTTGTTCTATCTGTTTTGCCCTAATATTTAAGATGGTCCAGGGAGAGGTGTTGGCCATAATAGCGGCGCATGCCTTAATCTCTTCTTCCGTTTGCAAGGGTTTGATGGATATTTCGGGTGTTTTCATGAATATAAATTTGCAAGTAATCAAAACAAAATTAATTAATTATTTTACTTTTGTCGATAAATTTCGCTGCCAAATCATGAATCCGCTTATTGTTTTGTTGGTTTTTGCCGTGTATTTCGGCGTTTTAATGCTGATTTCCCATTTCACGTCGAAAAATGCCAATGTCGAAACGTATTTTACGGCCAACCGCCGTTCCCCGTGGTATGTTGTTGCCTTTGGTATGATAGGAGCTTCTTTGTCGGGAATAACCTTTATTTCGGTTCCGGGGGAGGTTGGTAATACCTATTTCTATTATTTTCAATTGGTCTTGGGATACTTGGTGGGCTACCTGTTGATTGCATGGATTTTATTGCCGTTGTATTACCGCATGAAACTTGTTTCCATTTATACTTACCTCGGGAAACGATTCGGTGAAATTTCCCATAAAACGGGTTCGTCCATATTTTTGATGTCGCAATCCATAGGCGCTTCGCTCCGTTTGTTTGTCGTGGCAACCGTCTTGCATTTCAGTTTTTTCAGATATTATCACATTCCCTTTTTTATCACGGTTATAGTCACCATTTTGTTGATATGGACTTATACCTATAAAGCCGGAATCAAAACCATTGTATGGACGGATATTTTCCAGACTTCCATGATGTTGCTCTCCGTATTCCTCATCATTGTTATTCTTGCCAAAGATCTGCATTTGTCATTTGGCGGCATGGTCCACACGATTACCCATAGTAAATATTCCAAAATTTTCAATTGGGATTGGAACTATGAGAAAAATTTCTACAAGCAATTCCTGACGGGTATTGTCGTTGCGATTGCCATGAACGGTTTGGATCAAAATGAAATGCAAAAAAGTTTGACATGTCCCACCTTAAAGGAAGCACAAAAAAACATATACCTCTATAGCATTATCCTGATTATCACCAACTTGATTTTCCTTTCCTTGGGGGTATTGTTATATGTTTATGTCCAACACAATGGTATAACCTTGCCGGTGGATAAAGCGGGACGATTCTTACAAACGGATACCTTGTTTCCCAAACTCGCATTGAATTATCTGGGGATTTCGGCAGGAATAATTTTTTTATTGGGAATTGCCGCCGCCGCCTTTTCATCGGCCGATTCGGCACTCACAGCGCTGACAACGGCTTTCTATACGGATTTTTTACATACCGAAAACAAAACCGAGGCCCAAAAGAAACGCCTTCGAATAAAGGTGAATATCGCCTTTTCCGTTTTGTTAATACTTATTATTCTGATATTCAGGGCCATAAACAATACCAGTGTAATCAATACGGTATTTCAAGTTGCCGGTTATACCTATGGTCCTTTGCTCGGATTGTTTGCTTTCGGTTTATTGACAAAGTATCAAATCAACGAAAAATGGGTTCCCCTTATTGTAATATTATCACCGTTTTTAGCTTGGCTATTCAATATATTGATTATAAAATGGACCGGTTTTCATATCGGTTACACACTTCTTCTGGTTAACGGAACCATAACCTTCTTCGGTCTTTGGCTTATCCGGAAGAAACAGGAGAAGCATACATAAATCCGAATTATACCTTAATATTAATATATTAGTGGCAAACGAGATAGATTAATCTTGACACAAGGTCTAAAAAGTTCTATATTTGCATTTGCAATTACGTTGGTTTC
>CAYUQW010000202.1:0-2317 GCA_964446985.1 uncultured Flavobacteriaceae bacterium | reverse complement strand
GGCGCCGCTTTTTTCGTACCCGCGGAAGGACTCGAACCCTCAACCCTCTGATCCGAAGTCAGATGCTCTATCCAGTTGAGCTACGCGGGCAAGAACCGTTTGCAAAGGTAAAAAATAATCGGATTAACTCAACAATTTTTTGACAATTCCCGAAATCATTTTTCCATCGGCACGACCGGCCATTTTCTTGGTGGCGATTCCCATCACTTTTCCCATATCCCGCATGGATGATGCGCCCGTTTCGGCTATGATTTTTTTCACTTCGTTTTCTATTTCATCTTCGGTCATCTGTTCCGGCAAAAATGCTTCTATTACTTCCGCCTGTTTCAATTCCACTTCAGCCAAATCTTTCCGGTTTTGTTGCAAATAAATGTCGGCGCTTTCCTTACGCTGCTTGACTAATTTCTGTAATAATTTCATCTCGTCCGCTTCCGACAAATCCTTCTGTCCGCCCTTGGTTTTTTCCAATAAAATGGCGGATTTAATTGCCCGCAACGCTTCCATTTTCAGTTGATCTTTGGCCTTCATGGCTTCTTTAAGTTGCGCCATCACTTTTTGTTCAAGATTCATTTGACATAAATTTTATTGAACAAAGTTAGTTAAAATCCAAACATGATAACACAAGAAAAGCCCCCTTTTTCAAGGAGGCCCTTCTTTCGTAAAATATTTACGGCTAAAGGTCTATTGATCCCACCACAATTTCGACCACCATTCCTGAACCTGTTGGATATTCGGATTACGCGATACTTCGCTTTGCGGATAAACGGCACGTCGAGGCCATTCGCCTGCGGGAATATCCGTGCTTCGGTTATCGGGATAAGTCAGGTTCTTGAAAATATTGGGATCGAAATCATAACGGCGCATATCCGTCCATACTTCGGGATTCATAATCAAGGCAACAAATTTTTGCCACATGATATGTTCCATATCGATATTGGACGAAGTATTATTCAAATTAACCGATGCCTCGGCCAAATAAGCATCACGATCAGCCGAAGGGATACCCATTTTATCCATGCTGGCGGTAATTCCGTCCATATAAGCTTGGTAGGCCGGCCCGGTTTGACCCAAAATCATATTGGCTTCCGCTTCGATGAATTTGGCTTCCTGATAGGACATCAAAACGATAGGCGCCGATTGGCTGAAGTAAAAATCATCGGCAAAATCGGCATTGGCAGGCACATTACCCGGTCCCGAACCTCCGGAACCGTTTACCGCACCGACATAGGTGGCGGCACCGCCGTTATCGGCATAATGCGGGAGCCTGGGATCGATGGTGATGTTAGTGAAAGGATAATCGTTTCCGTTCATTTTATCAATCAATTGACGGCTCAAAAGAAGGCTCAAATTACCTGTTCGACGTGCGGCAACAACACTGGTAAACCAAGGGTTACGATAGGTTTCATCGTAGTAAACTTGGAAATCGTCATCGTTGGAAACAAAACCGTTTTGAAGTGCCGCCAAAGCATCCTGAGCCGCTTGCGCGCCGGACCGTTTGGTCATATGGATAGCCAAACGTGCCTTTAAGGTATAAGCGGCACGAATCCATTTGTCCAAATCACCTCCGTAAATAACATCTTCACTTCCGGGTTCCGCACCGTTTCCGGGTGCTTGAAGGTTTGCAATAGCATTGTCGAGCAAGGTATTGAGGGCTGTATAAATTTCCTGTTGGCTATCGGGGTGGGGATAAAGATTATCGGCACCTTGTCCGGCTTCGGAATAAGGGATATCTCCCCATTGATCCGTAGCCATCTGTGTAGCCAATGCTTCAATAACTTGTGCAATTCCCAAATAGTGTTTATTTCCTTCCGCTTCGGCTTTCTTTTCAATAACACGTAAGTTATTGAGGATTTTATCATAATATCGATACCATGCGCCGCCCATCGATACGCGGTCTTGAATGTCTGCACCACCGATATGATATGAAGCGGCCTGTTGATCATACTGTGCGGCATAATAGGCTATACCGTATTGCATATCGGCCAACTTCACTTCCACATACGGCAATTGTGTTTTGATATTTACCTGATCCTCCGATATCACATTGGAAGGCGTATTGACATCGAAGAAATCATCCTTACAACCGCTCATCAAAACAGCTGTAAAGAGGAGAGCAATTAAAACTTTTATATTTTTCATAATCTATTGTTTTTTAATTTTAGAAATCAACACTCAAACCAAAGCTGTAATTGGTTGTAAGCGGTGTGCTATATCCGATAAATCCGTAGATATTCGAACCTGCGGAATAGGTCGAACCTTCGGGATCCCATCCTTGATTTTTACTCCATAATACATAGTTGCTCATGGAGATATTGAA
>CAYUQW010000201.1:0-2319 GCA_964446985.1 uncultured Flavobacteriaceae bacterium | reverse complement strand
TGGTTTTGCGCGGCAGGATCGATGCCGTAATTCTGACGGGCGGCTTGGCACATTCATCTTATGTTACGGAAGGAATCCGTAGATATGTTACTTTTTTGGCACCCGTGGAAATATTTCCGGGCGAAAATGAATCCGAAGCGCTTGCCTTCAATGGTTTTTTGCTATGGCAGGGAAAATTGAAGCCCAAACAATATCTTTAAAAGGAGTGGAAAAGAACCTGACAACCTGAATTTCCCCTGAAAATTATTCCGTATTTTCCTTTTGTCTTTTACGAATAAACCAAAGCCCCGCAAAAGTGATTCCACCGTTTAAAAGCAACAAAACATAACCGATATGGAAGCCGGTCCATTCAATAATCAATAAATCCAACAACCAAGCCAAAACGGGCGAGATTACGACAATTACGGGAACCCATTTGTCACGAATTTGGTGCTGTGTAAGCAATCCGAAGGCAAATAAGCCGAGTAGGGGGCCGTAGGTAAATCCGGCAATCTTAAACACGGTGTTGATAACACTATCGTTATTAACCGCCCTGAAAATCAATATGATGAGCAATAAAAGTACGGAGAACCCAATGTTGACTTTAATCCGGAGTTTTTTCTTTTGCTCGTCGGATTTACGGGCAGTATCCAAAAAATCCGTGTAAAATGAAGTTGTCAATGCCGTTAAAGCCGAATCGGCTGATGAAAAAGCCGCCGCCGCAATTCCTACCAAAAAAATAATACCTGCCAATATGCCCATGTTGTTCAAAGCCAATTTGGGAAAAAGCATGTCCGTATCGACAAAAGATCCGGAACCGTCCCTTGCCAAAGCTATACCGTTTTGTTCGGCGTAAACATATAGCAAAACCCCAAGGGATAGAAAAATTATATTGGTCAATACCAAAATAATGCTGTACAGATAGATGTTCTTTTGTGCTTCTTTCAGTGTGGGACAAGTCAGACTTTTTTGCATTTCATTCTGGTCCAATCCGTTCATGGCAATGGCAACGACGATGCCGGTAAGAAATTGTTTGTAGAAATTTTTTTCGTAGTTCCAGTCCCAATTGAAAATTTTGGAATATTTACTGTGGATAACCGTATCGAATATGCCTGATGCGGATAAATCGAGATTCCTTGCAATAAGATAGATAATGAGAAAAACCGAAAGCAACATCATCGAAGTTTGAAATATATCGGTCCAAACGATCGTCTTGATACCGGCTTTGTATGTGTAAATCCATATCAGCAAGATGGTTACCACAACCGTAATAAAAAACGGAATGTTGTAGTGACTGAAAAAGGTATAATGCAATACCGTGGCCACGACAAACAAACGCAATGATGCTCCTATCGACTGTGAAAGCAAAAAAATGGACGAACCGGTTTTTTTGGAAATCTCACCGAATCGCGAGCCGAGATAAGAATAGATGGATACCAATTTCAATCGATAATATAATGGTAATAATATCTTGGCTATCAATAAGTAACCAACCAAATAGCCCAATACCAATTGAAAATAATAAAAATAGGTATTGCCGACTTCTCCGGGGACCGAAATGAATGTAATTCCCGAAAGAGATGCCCCGATCATGCCGAAAGCCACAACAAACCAAGGAGATTGGCGGTTGGCTGTAAAATAGGTTTCCACATTGGCATTTCTGGAAGTTATATGAGAAATCAATAATAAAATCCCGAAATAGACGGTAAAAACAACTAAAACAATCAAAGGGTTCATTGCAGCGGTTGTAAATTTCAGACAAAAATAAATGATTTAATTAAATTTTTTATCTTGCCGTATGAAGTACCAAAACCGGTACAAGTTAAATAATAAGCGATGAGAAATCACGACATTTTTATCAAACCATTGGACAAAGAAGAAGAAATAGAAATATGTGCAGGGTTAATGGCATTTGCCGATCCATGGAAAACCCTTCGAATTCCGTTGTCGCAAATTAAAGATACCTTGCGGGATGATTTTTATGAATCGTATGTGGCGTATGTAGGTGAGCAGATAGCGGGCGTTGCGATAATTCAGATGAAAGGTGTGTGTACGGGATATCTGAAAAGTATAGCGGTAAAAAAAGAATATCGCCGGCAACATATAGGCAGTTTGTTGATGGATCATATCGAAGAAAGAATTTTCAGTGTACATAAAAATGTGTTTTTGTTCGTTTCGTCCTTTAACGAAAATGCCAAACGTTTTTACCGGCGTCGTGGTTACGAAGTAATCGGAATCGTTGAGGATTACGTGTTGCCGGGATATGATGAAATTTTGATGCGAAAGCGTAAAAACTGACCTTGCGATCGATGTTTATCGCATTTATAAATATTTTTCATC
>CAYUQW010000200.1:0-2332 GCA_964446985.1 uncultured Flavobacteriaceae bacterium | reverse complement strand
GGCATAAATGCCGAAGGATACAGGCTCCGGTTTTCCTGGTAAAGCAGGTCGTATCGAATACCGATAACCGCATGCGGCGTTCGGTAACCTGCACCTATGAAAAGTGCCGGAACTTGCCGTTTGGTCCATTGGCTGTTTTGCTGTATGCGGGCATAAAGGTATTGATAATCCGCGGACAATTCCATTTGCCGGAATGGTAAGTAAATAGCCAGTGCATCGAAACCGTAAACGAAAATGTTCTGACGAACACCGTAGTTGGTGCGGGTGGCATAATTGAAATTGAGGTTACTGCCGAGGTGGAATTTCGGTGTCATGCGGTAGATGATGCCCGGCTGGAATTCGATATAAAAGTATTGATTGGTCAGGCTGAGGCCGAAACCGCCGTAAAATTGCCATTTGCGCGCTTTTTTCTTATAAAGTCCGGACTGTGATTTCTCCGGTGAAAGCGTAAACGGGGAAGTTTGGGCGTATGTGCCGGCCACGAAAGCAAAAAGGATAATGACAAATATTTTTTTCATTCCGAAGGATTTTGTTAGTAATTTTCAAACGGTTTCCAAACGAATTTCCGGTAGCGTTTGCGGTCGAAACGTTCGGTATCTTCGATGGATGTGATTTGTTTGGTCGTATAGGAAACTTCTTCGACGAAAGTCACGGCACGGCGGACGCCTTCGCCTATATTGATAAAGACGGTTTCGCCGTCCCGGAGGGCTTTGTTTTTCAATGCTTCGAAAAAGCCGAGTAATCCTACCGCCGAGGCAGGACCGATTTTGACGGCTACTTCATAGGCAACCAAACGCGCCATATCGACCGCCATTTCTTCTTTGACGGAAAAATATTCGCCGCCGCTTTCTTTGACCATTTTGGCCAACAACGGATAGAGAACGGGGTTGCCCGTTGCCAGCGTAGGTACGAGCGTTACCGGATTTTCAATGACAGGGTAGTCATTTTCCCAACCTTCGGGGAATCCGGCGGCTTTGGCTTTTTTCCAGGCTTGTACTTGCGGGTCGCATTTGTCGCCTTGTATGAAAATCATTCGCGGCAGCTGACCGAGTATGTCGGTGCCGGCAAAATCGTCCACGGCTTTTTTCAGTGCCAAAGGCGATGTTCCGCCGCTGATGGCTTGGATATAAACGTCGGGCATTTTCCCAAGCTGGCGAACCATTTCAAAGGCGGTTGTTTTTTTGGCTTCGAGGCGCAGCGGGTCGAGATTGCCGATGGAAATCAGAATGTTGTGTTTTTTGGCGTATTCGGCCGCCAGTTGTTTGGCATAAGCGTAATCCCCCTTGACCACATAAACTTTCTGTCCGAGTGCTCCGATGTGGACGAAGTTTTCGCGAAGGGAATCCTGCGGCACGAAAACCGAAGCGGAGATGCCCGCTTTGGCCAAATATTGGGCAAATGCATTGGCGGTATTGCCGGTACTGGCAACGACATATTCCTTAATGCCGTGTTCTTTGAGAACGCTGGCAGCCAGAGAGCCTCCTTTGTCTTTAAAGGTTCCGGTGGCGGGACTGTAATCGTTTCTGTTGACATACACTTTCAGGATGAGGCCGTATTTGTCGCGGGCATAATTTTCCAAAAATTTCCAACGACGCATCGGGGAAGCGCCTTCGCCGTCGGAGACGATATTTTCACATTTGTTCAAAGGCAAATAATCGAAATAATGCCACATGCTTTCGATTTGCTCGGTCTTCACCAGGTCGGCCAGTTTTTCCTTGGGCGTATGATATACCGTTTTGATATGTTTGCCGCCGCAAGAAGGGCATTGTTGATTATTCTCAAACCATTCGTCAAAATTGTCAATGATATGTCCGCATTGCTGACATTCGAAATGGAATTTTTTGCCCATAATTCGTCTTGATTTATTTGTGTGTAAAGTTAGGGATTTTCTCTCATAAGATAACAGCGGGAAATGTCGGTATGTAATTGCCGGTTAAAAGCGGGAATTTGTCCTATTTTATGCCGTACGGCTTCAAACAGAACAACTTTGGGAAAATAAGGGCATATATTTGTACCGGAAAAAGCGTGAAGAAACTCCTTGGTTAGCTATGAAACCTCAGGTTGTTTAGCCGTTCTTTCTCCTTTATCTTGTGAAGCGGGCTTCGGGGCAGCCCGCTTTACTTATTTCATACGGTTTCAGGTGCGGAAGTTGTGATACGGGGATAAATTCCAATCCGCGATGCAATCCCGAGTTTCTCAGAATGTGATCGACATATAGGTTGAACCTTAGCATTTTATGAAAATCTTTATCCGATAAAAAATAGGCTTTGAAACGTATAAATTCGTCCACGGGAAGAATCTCGAAATGTGTTTTGTTACCTTGAATATATTT
>CAYUQW010000199.1:0-2357 GCA_964446985.1 uncultured Flavobacteriaceae bacterium | reverse complement strand
AATGATTTGGACTCGTCGCTCATACGATTTTTTTATGCGACAATATTAAGAAAAAATCCGCGGGTAAAGATATTTTCGGATAAATATCAGTCCCCGAAACGTATCTTTTTATCATTTCAGGAAAAAATCGATTTTAAATTCCGCCGTCTAAGAAATCATTAGGGGTAAGAGAAGGAAAAATATTAACTTTGCACTTTAATAAGCATGCATTATGATCGATGAAATTCAACGGTATTTGGATGAAATAGCTTCATTTACTTCAACCGACCCGAAAGAAATCGAAGCTTTCCGGATCAAATTTCTTGGAAAAAAAGGTATTTTAAACCGTCTTTTTGCCGAATTCAAACAAGTTCCGCCCGAACAAAAACGCGAATACGGCAGGTTGCTCAATACGCTTAAAACACAAGCGACAGAGAAGGTCAATTCGTTGAAAAACCAAGCAAAAGCGCTAGAAGGCGCATCCGCATCGGAAGATCTGACCAAACCGGGCTATCCGTACAAACTCGGGGCACGCCACCCCATCAATATCGTCAAAAACAGAATCATCGATATTTTCAGACGTATCGGATTTAATGTATCGGAAGGACCCGAAATCGAAGACGATTGGCATAATTTTACCGCTTTGAATTTGCCGCCGCATCATCCGGCCAGGGATATGCAGGATACGTTTTTTATCGAAAAAAACCCGGATTGGCTTTTGCGTACCCATACATCTTCGGTGCAGATACGATATATGGAAAAACACCGTCCGCCCATACGTACCATTTCGCCCGGAAGAGTGTATCGAAACGAAGACATCAGTGCGCGTTCGCACATTCAATTTCATCAGGTGGAGGGTCTCTACATCGATACCGACGTCTCCTTTGCCGATCTCAAACAAACCTTGCTGTATTTTACCCGTGAAATGTTCGGAAAATCCAAAATCCGGTTGCGACCTTCCTATTTTCCTTTTACCGAACCCAGTGCCGAAGTGGATATTTATTGGGGTTTGAAAACCGAAGACGATCGCCGGATTACCAAGGGTACCGGCTGGCTCGAAATTATGGGTGCGGGAATGGTGGATCCCAATGTATTGCAAAATATGGATATTGACCCCGGGGTTTATTCCGGTTTTGCTTTCGGAATGGGTATTGAAAGGATTGCCATGTTGCTGTACGGCATCCCGGATATCCGGATGTTTTACGAGAACGATATACGTTTTCTGGAACAATTCAAAGCGGCTTTTTAAACGAAAAAATGGCAGACCTGTATATTATCGCCTTTGGCGGGAATGCCTTGAACAGTCCGGGAGGTGACGGTTCGGCACGGGAAATGACGCTGAATATTCGCCAGGCTTTGAGGAGTATTTTACCGGTCTTGGAAAACGGCCACCGGTTGGTTCTGACCCACGGTAACGGGCCTCAAGTCGGGATGGAAATGCTCAAAAACGATGCAGGAAAAACCCTGTACGACACATCCGTTTTCCCCTTGGACGTGTTGGTGGCCGAAACGCAAGGACAAATCGGATATCTGATCGAACGGGAATTGCGCAATTTACTTTCGGAGCACAACCTTGATTATGAAGTTGCAGGTACAATAGGTATGATTGAAGTGGACAAAAGCGACCCCGCTTTCGAACATCCCGAAAAAAGAGTGGGAAAAACCTATTATGACGAAACGGAAGTGGCGCGAATGCAATCCGAAAAACATTGGAAATTCGCCGAGGAAATAAAAAACGGAAAGAAAGGTTGGCGACGGGTTGTCCCCTCCCCCGAACCCCAACGTATCGTAAACAAAAAAAGCTTGCAGGCCTTGGTAAATGCGGGGATAATTGTCATAACCGGCGGAGGCGGAGGTATCCCCGTTATCCGCACAAACGGTCAATGGCAAGGCGTCGAGGCGGTCATCGATAAAGACCGGGCAACGGCACTATTGGCCGAAGAACTATCCGCAGACCGGATGATTATTCTCACGGACGTCCCCTGCGTTTATATGAATTACGGTAAACCCGATGCGGAAAAATTGGAACAAATCTCTTTAAAAGAGATTGAGATTCTTACTTCCAAAGGTGTTTTCGGCAAAGGAAATATGCTTCCGAAAATACAAGCGGCGGCACATTTCGTCCAAAGAACCGGTCATACGGCCGTCATCACGAATTTCGAAGGATTGCAGACCGGAAAAGGGACAAAAATTATTCCGTAAGATAAACATCGATCGAATATCCGCTTGCGGTGAAGCAAAAAACGGGAATTTATTGCCCTCAAATAAAAAAATCCGTATATTTGCAACCGCTTTTCGGAAAATCCGACCCGGTAGCTCAGCAGGTAGAGCATCTCCCTTTTAAGGAGAGGGTCCTGAGTTCGAGCCTCAGCCGGGTC
>CAYUQW010000198.1:0-2382 GCA_964446985.1 uncultured Flavobacteriaceae bacterium | reverse complement strand
GATGCCATAATAAATCCGTAAGCACCCGCATTTTTCAAAGCCAGAATATCCCCGGGACGAATTTCGCTTATTTTCCTGCTTCTGGCAAAGGTATCCTCTTCACACAAGTTACCCACGACATCATACATTTGCGGTTTACCACCGGGATTACTGATATTGACGATTTCGTGATAGGCATCGTAATACATCGGGCGAATCATATGATTGAAACCGGTATTGACACCGGCAAAAGTTTTGAATGTGCCTTGTTTGACAACATTGACCCGCATCAGAAAATAGCCCGCTTCGGCTACCAAAAATTTTCCCGGTTCGATTTTGACGCGCAACGGGCGATTGATTTCGTTCAGTTTTTCGCGGATAAAGGCGGCATATTCCTCCGGGTTGATTTCGGAATCTTTTTTATGGTATTTGACTTTCAGTCCGCTGCCGAAATCCAGATATTCCAAATCGGGGAAAAGGTGGTGAATTCCGGCGAGGAAGTTTACGCCCTTTTTTAAATCTTCCAGCAGATGTACGTCCGAACCGAGGTGTATATGCAATCCGTTGATTATCAGCTTGTTTTTCTTGATTTTTTTCAGCAGTTCCTTGTTGTTCGCCCAAGGAATACCGAATTTTGACATTGCGTGAGCCGTGGCGATTTTCATATTTCCCTGCACCGAAACATCCGGATTGATACGCAGTCCTATTTTTTTTCCGGGGAAACGGCGGCCGATATAATCCAAATATTCTATTGCGCCGATATGGATATGAATGCCCAACTCGAATGCGCGCCTGATTTCATCTTCCGAAGGGCAACTCGGCGTATAAATGATGTTTTCCGCGGGAATGTTTTCCGACAGTAAAAACTCGGCCTCTTGGATGCTTACCGTATCGAATTTGCTACCCGCTTCGTCCAATGTGCGAATAACGGCATCATTGGGATTTGCTTTGACGGCATAATGAATATCCGTGGGAATATCCCGGAAAGCTTCCGACAGTTTCCGGTATTGTTCGCGAATTTTTTCCAAATCATATACATATATGGGCGTGCCGTAATTTTCGGCTATGGACAACAATTTTTCTGCTTGCATATACCTCTCTTTATCGTACAAAGATAAACGGATTATTGCTATTTGCGGCGATGATATACAAATAAAATGTATTTTTACATTCAACAAAGTTCCCGAAAATGTCAAACGTTCCCGAAACTTCCGCCGGGCGAATAGACGCTATTTTGGCCGCACAACGACGGTTTTTTGCATCCGGAGCGACCTTGGATGTGGATTTTCGCATACGCCAATTGAAAACATTGCGGGCGCTGATAACGGAAAATCTGGCGAAGATCGAGGAGGCTTTGTGGTCGGATTTGCACAAATCGCCCGAGGAAACTTTCCTGACGGAAGTGAGTATGCTGACCAAGGAAATCGATTTGCATCTGAAAAATATCCGGCGTTGGACCAAGCCGAGAAGGGTACGAACGCCGTTTTATCTTTGGCCTTCAAAGAGTTATATCCATTACGAACCGTTGGGGGTTTCCCTGATTATTTCGCCTTGGAATTATCCGTTGCAATTGTTGTTGGCGCCGTTGATAGGTTCGATTTCCGCCGGCGGATGTGCCGTGCTGAAACCTTCGCCCGCAGCCGTTCGTTTCAACCGATTGATGACGGAATTGATTCCGCGCTATTTCGACGAAAAGTATATCGCTTTGGTGACCGGCGACCGGCCGACCAACGAAATTTTATTGTCCCGCCGTTTCGATTTGATTTTTTTCACGGGAAGCCCGCGTGTGGGAAAAATCGTGATGCGTGCGGCTTCGCAATTTCTGACGCCGGTGGTATTGGAATTGGGCGGAAAAAGTCCTTGCATAGCCGACCGCGATGCTTCCGTTTCCGTAGCGGCCAAAAGGATTATCTGGGGAAAATTGCTCAATGCCGGGCAAACCTGTATTGCGCCGGACTATCTGTTTGTTCACCGGGACATACGCGAACCGTTATTGAAGGCGATGCAGGATGAGATTGACGAAATGTTCGGAAATCCGATTCGCGAAAGCCGTTTCTACGGCCGTATTATCAACCGGCAGGCTATGGAGCGTCTGCTACGGTTGATGCAAGGAAACGAGATTATTTACGGCGGCGAATACGATTTGGAAGAACGTTTCCTATCTCCGACTTTTCTCGATATCAAAGATCCGGACGTTCCCGTGATGCAAGAGGAAATTTTCGGCCCGCTTTTGCCGGTGTTGACATTCGATCATATCGACGAAGCTTTGACGTTTATCCGTAGCAAGGAAAAGCCCTTGGCGTTTTATTATTTCGGGAAGAATGCGCGGGCGAAGGAAATTTTGCGGCAAATTTCATCCGGCGGGGCCTGCCTGAACGATACGGTCATTCACATTGCCAATCA
>CAYUQW010000197.1:0-2393 GCA_964446985.1 uncultured Flavobacteriaceae bacterium | reverse complement strand
CTAACGTCGGCCGCTCCAATCCCCCTTCACCGAAATATTCCTTGGCATATTTTCTCACCATTCCGTCCTTCCAAACTCCCCTCTATGAGAGGGGCGGGTGTGTGTTTTCTATCCGTTCTGTCATCTCAATTTCCCTCTCCGGAAAGACTATGGAATCCCTTTACTCACCCGTAATCCCGCGCCAAAAAATTTTTTTAATGTATATTTGGCAAAATTTATTTTATGACCGGGATAGCCTTTCTGATTGCAGGCTTGATCATGTTGATTTTCGGTGGCGACTATCTCGTTAAATCCGCCGTGGCATTAGCCGTCAAACTGAAACTTTCGCGTATTGTCATCGGGATGACCGTCGTCTCTTTTGCCACGTCCGTTCCCGAACTTATCGTCAGTATCACATCGGCACTTAAAAACCATCCCGACATCGCTATGAGTAACGTTATCGGTTCCAATATCGCCAATATTGCCTTGGTACTGGGTTTTACGGCCTTGCTTGCGCCCATTATCGTAAAACAAACCTCCTACCGCTACAATTGGCCCGGGATGATGCTTATTTCCTTCCTGCTACTGATTTTCCTCAAGGACGACCGGTTGAGTTTTCCCGAAGGAATGATCCTTTTCTTTTTTCTGATCCTTTTCACGCTGATCATTGTTCGTCATTCCTACAAAACGGGCGATGCGGCCCTGGAGGAAGACGACGTGGAATTGGGTGGAAAAAAGCCGGTTATCGTTTTGATTTGGCTTATAGCCG
Source organism: uncultured Flavobacteriaceae bacterium (assembly GCA_964446985.1). Taxonomy (GTDB): domain Bacteria; phylum Bacteroidota; class Bacteroidia; order Flavobacteriales; family Flavobacteriaceae; genus JAADED01. The sequence goes on along the minus strand of CAYUQW010000197.1, from coordinate 1,645 downwards.
GCGGTTTTATGCTTTGGTTGGGTTCGCGTTGGCTTGTAGAAGGCGCCATTATTATGGCAAGGATGTTCGGCATCAGCGAACGCATCATCGGGATAAGTGTGATAGCCGTAGGGACAAGCATTCCCGAATTGGCCGCTTCGGTGATTTCCGCATTGAAACATGAAAAAGATATCTCCTTGGGAAATCTTATCGGTAGCAATATTTTTAATATCGGTTCCGTATTGGGTATTACGGCCATGATCAAACCTGTCGCCGGTTTGTCCCCTCGATTAATGAACAATGATATATATTGGATGCTGGGAATATCGTTTATTCTTCTTCCATTGAGTTTAATGCCGCCGAAAAATCTGATTAATCGTTGGAAAGGAGCCGTTTTACTCTTGTTGTATGCCTTGTTTATTTATTTGTCTTTTGTGGGGCATGCCTAGGATTTTTTGTTTTTACAAATAAAAATTTCGATATAAAAAAGCTTTTTTGGTGAATGAAAAACTTTTTTTATATTTGGTTTTGAAATTTTAAACCTTTTGTTATGAGCAAATTCGATGATGTCGTAAAAAAAGCCATGGACCAACTGTCGAAAGTTGGTGTCAAGGCTGACGAAACCTTGGTACGTGCCATTGCCAAATCCCAAGGACCCTCCATCTATTTACGCGATGCCTCTTTGGTATCTTGCGGAGACGAAACCGAACTGAAACGGGTTGAAGATAATTTTATCGTAAAAAAACTCGGCGTGACCAAACAGTCCGACATTGATGCCGCATTGAAAAAAGCTTGCGACGCTTTCAAGAGCATTAATCAAAAAATGCGCGTGGCATTCTATTACTATCTGGTGAAAGAATTGGGAAAAGAGAAGAAATTTGTTTAAACCGCCTTATAAAACCTGCAATACCAACCGCCTTACGGGGCGGTTTTTTATTTGACATCGGTGAACAATAAAAACCCCGGCATAATACCGGGGTAAAACAGACTTCTTGCGGAACAAATCTATTTCTTGAACACCACAAAATTGAATCCGCCGTTAACAAGGTTTCCGCTAAGGTCACGGATATAAACATCAAAATACCCTGAATTTTGCAAAACGGTTACAAATCTCGGTAAGGTTGTATATGACTTGATAGCTACAACCGTATAATGTCCCGCGGGAGGATGGGTAAAAGTAACTCGGTAGATGCCCGTTCCCAAGCTGGAGACACTAAATCCGTCGGAAGAATAATTGGAATCTATGATTGAGGTACTCAATACACCACCGTATATATAAGCTTTCATGCATCACCACTATCGGCTCCGTGTATTTCACCATCAACATTTATATGACCTGCAACATTAACCGTACCGTTGTGATGTACTCTGAACACAGCCATCTTATTCAAACGGCATTCGATAAATTGAGCATTACCCGAAGCGGGCGCCTGATTCATTTCCATATCCAATACATCATCACCCGAACTCGGATTATCACGCCTGAAACGAACGGTTTCTGACGAGTTTGGCATATCCCCTACGCCCAATTTGGTCAGCTGTCCCACATCATCGGCCACCGCGGCATGATCGGCGGATTTGGCATACGGCATATATTTAAATTCCGTCGTGCCGAAATCCTGATATCCGTTGCCGTCGTTCAAATCGATTTCCGTTTTCAGTGAAT
>CAYUQW010000196.1:0-2433 GCA_964446985.1 uncultured Flavobacteriaceae bacterium | reverse complement strand
AAGCCCGAACATCTGCTTATCGATGAAAGCGCAATGCGAAAAAAAGGCGTCCGCTTCATAAAAACCAATAGAGGCGGTGATATTACCTATCACGGACCGGGACAAATCGTAGGCTACCCTATTATTGATTTGGACAATTTCGGAATTGATATCATCCGGTATATCCGTATGTTGGAAGAAGTCATTATCCGTAGCATTGCCGAATACGGGCTCCAAGGCGAAAGAAGCGAAGGAGAAACCGGCGTTTGGCTACGGGCGGGCACACCGCAAGCCGAAAAAATCTGTGCCATAGGCGTAAAAACGAGCCGCTGGGTGACTATGCACGGTTTTGCTTTGAATGTTGATACGGATCTTTCTTATTTTCAACACATTATCCCTTGCGGCATACGAGATAAAGGCGTTACATCATTGAAAAAGGAATTGGGATATACGCCCGATAAAAATCAATTAAAACAATATCTTATCCGGGAATTCGCCGAAGTTTTTCAAGCCGAAATCATTTTTGACGATAAAAACACGGATTTCTCTATTGGCAATTCCGATACATAATGATAAATTTGCTCAAAAAATAATACTATGCCTGTTCTATCGGAATTATCGGGTAAAATGCCCGCGTCACCCATCAGGAAACTCGTCCCTTTTGCCGATGCGGCCAAGAAAAAAGGTATCAAGGTTTATCATCTGAACATAGGTCAACCCGACATTCCCACGCCTAAGAACGTAACGGCCAAATTGAAGGAAATCGAATTGGACGTGTTGGCCTACACCAAATCCCAAGGTTATGACCGGTACCGAGAAAAATTGGCGGAATATTACCGCAAAAACCATATTATCGTCGATGCTTCGGACATCATCGTAACCACCGGCGGCTCCGAAGCGCTTCTGTTCACCATAGGAAGTATTGCCAATCCCGGGGACGAAATCATCATTCCCGAACCTTATTATGCCAATTACAACAGTTTTGCTACACTTTACAATGTCAAAGTCGTTCCCGTACGATCGAAAATAGAAGACAATTTCGCGCTCCCGCCGATAGAAGCTTTGGAAGAACTCATTACGCCGAGAACCAAAGCGTTTCTGTATAGTAACCCGGCCAACCCGACGGGATATGTTTACACGGAAGAAGAAATCCGGAAATTGCGGGATTTGGCCCTCAAACACGACATTTTCATTATTGCCGATGAAGTTTACCGCGAATTTATATACGGCGACACGAAACATCATTCCATCCTGCACCAACCGGGAATGGAAGAGCACGGCATTATCGTTGATTCCGTTTCCAAGCGTTACAGTATGTGCGGCGCAAGAATCGGTGCCGTGGTCAGTAAAAATAAAAAATTGATGGCTTCGGTGCTGAAATTCGCCCAGGCACGGCTTAGTCCGCCGGCATTGGAACAATTGCTCGCCGAAGAGGCTCTGAATACGCCCGCTACTTATTTTACGGAAGTAATCTCCGAATATAACCGCAGAAGGAATACGCTTATCGAAGGCCTGGAAAAAATCGACGGCATCAAAATCGGTTATCCCAAAGGGGCTTTTTACCTGATGGCCGAATTACCCGTGGACGATGCCGACAAATTCGCCCGTTGGCTTCTGGAAGAATTCAATGACAACGGCGAAACCGTTATGGTGGCGCCTGCCAGCGGTTTTTATGCCGATCCCGAAGCCGGAAGAAAACAGGTGCGCATAGCTTACGTGCTGAATGTCAACGACTTGAAACGAAGCGTTGAGATTCTGCAAAAAGCCGTGGAAACATACAACAAGAAATAAAAAACGCCGTATTATCGAAAAAAACGTCTCGCTGAAGTCCTATAACACTTTCGGTATCGATGTTCGTGCCGATTGGCTTGCCGTTATCGAATCGGAAGAGCAATTACTTACGATTTTGGACGATTTGCCCGGAATGCCCAAACTGATTTTGGGCGGAGGCAGTAACGTATTATTCCTGAATGATTTTCGCGGTTTGATTCTCTTAAACAGGATCAAAGGAAAAAAAATTATCCGGGAAACGGACAAAGATATCATAGTTCGCGTAAAAGCCGGCGAGAACTGGCACGAACTGGTAATGTGGGCGGTGGAAAACAATTTCGGCGGCATCGAAAATCTTGCGCTTATTCCCGGAAATGCCGGAACCGCCCCCGTGCAAAATATCGGTGCATACGGAAGGGAAATAAAAGATGTACTCGAGCAAGTTACGGCCATAGATATGAAAACCGGTAAAAGAACCGTTTTTTCCAACCGGGATTGTGCTTTCGGTTACCGGCATTCGATTTTCAAGGAACCGGAAAATAAAGGACGCTATTATATTACGGAAATAGATTTGCGCCTCACCAAACCTCCCCACCCGCTTTATACGGAATACGGTTCTTTAAGAAAAAAATTGCAAGAAAAAAATATAACTTCTCCTACAATAAAATCGATAGCGGAAGCCGT
>CAYUQW010000195.1:0-2477 GCA_964446985.1 uncultured Flavobacteriaceae bacterium | reverse complement strand
TTTTATTTTGTTCCAATTTACCCAAAAACAATATTTTTTCCACTTGGTCCAACAGATGTTTGTTTTCTTTTTTGATAATATCGAGATATTCTTTCAAACGTTCGGGGTCGTGCAATACCACGGGATTTTTCATCGAATCTATCACCAGGTTAATCGTGGCAATGGGGGTTTTGAATTCATGCGTGATATTATTGATAAAATCGTTTTTCATTTCCACCAATTGCTGATGCTTAAATGCCTGTAAAACCGTAAGCAAATAAATGGTAATCAATATCGTGATAAAAACCAAACCGAGCACTTTGAGCATGGTAAAAGCACCACCGCTTATGTAACTGCGATCGACACTAATCACCAGATCATAAGGTTCGCTGAGAAGGTCTTTGAACAAGGGATAACGGATAATAATTTTATCACTTTCCAAGGCATTAAAACGACGGCTGGCAATGCCGGTAACATGTCTCCCGGAGAGAACGGCATATTCATAGGGAAAATGCAGCCCTTGTTTGGCAAATTCCGCATCCAGCGTCTTTCGCAACTGCAGTGTGTCTATCAAATCGTTTATGGGCGTGGTAACAAAATGATACTGCAACAAATCGAAGTACTGCTGCATCAACCGCTTACGGTTTTTTACCGGAACGGAATCCGTAAAAAAGTCGATACTGATATTGTTAGCCGCAAGCAAATGACGAAGTTTTTTATTGTTATGTCTTTTTAAAATATTTAACAACTCCTGCGTCTCGATTTTGTTTTCCACATTACCCAACGCCTGCATAACGGAACTTTTGAATTGAAAAATCGTTAATTCACGCTCCTTTTGGATAAATATCAATTGAATAATTACCAATCCTATAACGGAAAAAATTAAAAGATAATGATTTATCCTCAGGAAGCCGTCTTTCATGTTACAAAAATACAAAAAGAAATAATACTAGTCAAGTACTTTTTATTTATTTTCATAAAATTAGAGGAAAAAGATAATTTTTTATCCTAAAATCGATAACGTTTTTTATTTATTTAGAACAATCCAATGAATTTTATTCAATTCGCTGTACAAATCTTTAACATTTCTTGAATTTTCCACTATAAATTTTATTTTTTCACTGTCAGGAATTTTCCGGTTTTGGTATTGCAAACGATCACGAATGGCTTGTTCGGAAAAACCGTCACGTTTATGAATACGATCAATTCGCTGTTGTTCGCCGGCTTCAATAAGCAAAATCGCATCACACAGGGAATCCATTCCGGTCTCGAACAAAATGGCATTTTCCAATATGACATAAGGCATACATTGCCCGGATTTCCACCTTACAAAAACCTCCCGTACTTTCGGATGCAAGATATTTTCTACGCGTCGTAACATTTGCTCATCCTTAAAAATCCGGGAAGCTATGAGGCGGAAATCGGGTTTTCCATTCGCATCATACACATCTTTCCCTACCGTATTTTCAATAGCACGACGCACTTCCGGGAGATCATATAATTTTTTGGCTTCATCATCGGCATAAAAAACGGGAATACCGAATTGGCTTTCGAAATACCGGGCGGCCGTTGTTTTCCCGCTGCCCATTCCTCCGGTGATACCCAAGACTAACGGTTTATTCATTTTTTGAGCAGATAATCGAATTTTTCGGGGCTCAATTGCACGTCAAAAACGGATGACGGCTTGGATTTAATCACGGGACGGAAATATAAATTTTGTCCGCTTCGGACAGGCACCGCAACCACTTTCCACCGGCCCGTTTGTTGTTTATCATCCACCCAGCGTTTGTATTCGATATGTACTTTGGAAGGGAAAAGCACCAAGCGACCTGACAAACTGTCGGGAACTTCGGGAGTTACATCCGTATTTTCACGCGTAAAAGCTTGCAAACGATATGTGAATCTAATCTTATCGGGGAAAACGAATACGCCCCCGGGAGGATTCAGTTCCAATTGCTTCTCGGATCGATTCTCCAATTCGTCCCAGGCGACATCTTTTGTAGGTATATATTTGAGCCGTTTAACGATTTTACTTCTTCCCCAAGCCAAAACTTCTGCGGGAATTAATTTTTTGACATCCAAACCCCTACCGCCGATTTCCCGCCTTTGAAGCATTAATTTTACCGGAATTTTCCTGACAATCAACCCCTTACGATTTTTATTTTTTATCAATTTTATCCCTTTTACGGGTGTGTTTCCTTTTGAATAACCGAATATTTCCTGTAATGAAGGAGGCTTATTATCATCTTCCGGATAAGGTACTTCCCAGCGGCGATGTTCCCATTCCCACTGCAACAATTTCCACCCCGAACCTTTCAAATTGAAAACCAAGGTGTCGGTAAAAATGCTGTCGGGCAACTTTTTGCCTGCATAAACATATGCCACGGGCATCTTGCGCATTACGGCGTACGGTTTGTTTAATTTCAGAAGAAACCAAAAAATAGCCGAAATCAAAATAAAGCCCGTAAGGCTCAGCCATTCATTATGAACAACAAAAA
>CAYUQW010000194.1:0-2483 GCA_964446985.1 uncultured Flavobacteriaceae bacterium | reverse complement strand
GGGGAGTCGGTTTCCTGCAACATTTCCCAAGTCAGAGGCATGGAAACGGAGGCTTCCGGAGTACGCCTCGTCCCGTAGGGCATACTGAATGTCTGAAAAGGACGGTTGCGGTATATATCGATCAGCAAGCGGTCACCGCGTTTGTCTTTGCGCACTTCCAAAGTGGTTCCCATAATCTTGCTCATCAGGTATTTTGCCGCTTTTTCGGCAGCGACCATTACTTGATCAACGGTGTACTCCGGTTTTATCGGGCAACAAATATGCACACCGCGCTTACCGGAAGTCTTGACAAAAGGTTTGTATCCCATTTCTTCCAGATAGGGTCTGGCTTGTATGGCAAACCGCTTGGCGGAAGTAAAACCTTGTCCGTCGGGCGGATCGATATCGAAAACCATCATATCGGGACGATCGAAACGGGGTTCGCGCACATTAATAATATGAAACTCCAAGGCGTGCAATTGTACCAACCATATCAAATCGGCTATATCGTGCAATATCAGGTAATTCACCTTCTTGAACTTGCCCATTTCATACGTATGAATCCAAGCCGGCGCTCCGCTAGGAATGTTTTTCTGAAAAAAAGAATATCCGGGTGTACCGTGCGGATAGCGAATGAAAACCACCGGCCTTCCGGCATTGTGAACCATCAAAGTATCCTGAACGGCCAGATAATAATCGATCAAATCCCGCTTGGTGTATCCTTTGTCGAGATACAGCACTTTATCGGGATGGGTGATGCGTATATCATGACCGTGGATTAACATAATACATTGATGTTTAGAAAATAAAGGTATGAATTTTTACGGAATCCGGTATTACGGGCTTTTGTTATTTTTGAAAAAATTTATGTATAGATGCTATCGGTAAGCCGTTTGTCTGTCAGTTTGGGTGGAAATGATATCATTTCGGGACTGGATTTTCGATTGAATCCGGGCGATAAAGTGGGATTAACCGGGCGAAACGGCGCGGGTAAATCCACATTGTTACGTTGCCTCGCCGGAGAAATCGAAGCTTCGGAAGGAAAAATCATCGCCAAAAAAGGCCTGCGTATCGGTTTTTTGCATCAGGATATGGCACTTCCCGGAAATACAAGTGTACTGGAAGAAACGCTACGGGCTTTTCCCGAACTTTTGCGTTGGGAAAAACGTTTGCGCGAACTGGAAAACCTGATGGCCGAAGGAAATACGGACCGGGGCCTTGCGGAAGAATACGCGCATTTGCAACATCGTTTCAACCTGTCGGGCGGATACGATTTTCGCGGACGGGCCGAAATCGTGCTGAAAGGAATGGGATTCAAACCGGGCGATTTCCGTAAACCGTTGAACACCTTTTCCGGCGGTTGGCGTATGCGTGTGGAACTGGCTAAAATTCTTTTGGGCGACAATGATGTTCTCCTGTTGGACGAACCTACCAACCATCTCGATATCGAAAGCATCGTCTGGTTTGAGCAATGGCTGCGGAATTACAAGGGCATCGTTATGCTCGTCTCCCACGACAGGCGTTTTCTGGACAGCGTAACCAATCGCACCATCGAATTATACCCGGGCGGATACAGGGATTTTCCCTTGCCATATTCCCGGTTTGTTGAGAAGAAGAAGGAAATTATCGAGAAACAACGGCGCGACGCCAAAAATCAAGAGAAAAAAATCAAGGAAACCGAACGCCTTATCGAACGTTTCCGCTACAAGGCCACCAAAGCCGCTTTTGCCCAATCGCTTATCAAAAAATTGGAGAAAACCGAAAGAATTGTTGTTGAAGACGAGGATTTCAAAACCGTAAAGATAAATTTTCCGCCTGCCAAACCTTCGGGGAAATTGGTTTTTGAAACGGAAAATTTGAGTAAATCCTACGGCGAAAAACGCGTATTGGACAGATTATCATTCGTAATCGGCCGCGGAGAAAAAATTGCTTTGATAGGTGCCAACGGCCAAGGGAAAACCACTTTGGCCTCGATTCTGGCCGGAAAAATTCCTTATGAAGGGACGGTCAGGACAGGCCACAACGTGCGCATCGGTTATTTCGAACAGGACCAAAGCCGGCTACTGAAATCCGAAGAAACGGTATTGTCCTTTCTGGAAAATCGCGCCGATGACAATATGCGTCCCTTTGTGCGTGATGTAGCGGGCGCTTTTTTGTTTTCGGGGGATGACGTGAACAAACCCGTCAAAGTTCTTTCCGGCGGTGAGCGAAACCGCTTGGTATTGGCCTCGTTAATGCTCCAAGCTTTCAATGTTTTGATTCTGGACGAGCCGACCAACCATCTGGACATCCCTTCCAAAGAGATCTTGAAACAAGCTTTGATGCAATTCGACGGAACCGTGCTGATCGTTTCGCACGACAGGGATTTCCTGCACGGATTGACAAACAAAACCTTTGTATTCGAACAAGGACGGTTCAGGATTTTTCCCGGCGATACCGACGAATACCTGGAAATGATAGCCGGCCGGCCGCAAGAACCGGAAAACCGGGAAAAGAAAAAACAA
>CAYUQW010000193.1:0-2511 GCA_964446985.1 uncultured Flavobacteriaceae bacterium | reverse complement strand
GGATCAACGATTTTGGTGGCATCCCAAGTTCCGGCACCTCGTACTTCGGGTTTGGGACATTCTTTTTTCTTACAGGCGTTGGTCGAGAAAACCAAACCGGCCAAAACGAATAACAATAAGATTTTTTTCATGGTCATAAGGTTTTTAATTATTTGGTTGGAACAAATATATGAAATTATTTTATACATTCACAACATTTAATTAAAATCGGTTGTTTTTTCGTTGAAACCCGGGTTTCATATAACGAAAATACGTTTTCATTCGACCAAAGATGTGATTATTCGGGTTTTTCAAAAGCTTTCATATCGATTTGCTCTTCGGAAGGATTGAAGATGACCTTATCCGTATGCACTTCACGTATCAATTGGCCTTCCATTTTTATTTCGGTCGTAAAAGGTACTTTAATACCTTCCACCTCTTTATAGTCTTTGAAATATGTTTCAACGGTTTTACCGTCCGGCATGTTCACAACTATGATATCCAGAAGGTGTGTCTTTGGGTTGAAATAATAATCAACGGTTTGTCCCTTCTCATCTTTATATTCGGCCACTTCGTACTTTACACCGTCCTTTTCTTTCGAGCCGAGATATTTCAGGTCTTTCTTTTCATAATTTTCCGCTTCATTGAACATATCTTTACTTTTTTCGACTATTGACTTCACTTTTTCATCATCCAAATCGTCATAGCCCATTTGTTGATTCATCACGAACCCTTTTCCGTCTTTCACGGCATACACCACCAATTCCATACCCATCATGTTCATTTTCAGGTATGAATCGCCTTTACGGCTCATATAGGTTTCGCTCTTTACTTCTTGCCCCATTTGTTTGCTGGTACTTTTGACAAGCATGGATTTAACTTCGGCCATCTTTTCTTTCCCGCCGATGGCTTTGGCGTATTGATCGAACAGTTTAACGGCCTTTTTGTCCTGTGCAAAGGAAAATGTCAGCGTAAAGCCGAGGATTAACAACAAGATTTTTTTCATAAGTATAAATTTTAATAGGTTAATAATGTTAACGAATGATATATTTTTTCCAAATATACGTTGTTTTTTTATGATTTTTATCCGTGGCAATCATGTGGTGTGAGAGCCAAAATCCGTTTTCGATACGGAAATCCATAAATTCCAAGGCAAATAACATGCCGTTTTCGTCGTATTTTTCCCATTTGACGGGATAACCGGTTTTTTTATCGAAATAAAACCGCCATTCGTAACGCCCGTCTTGCACCGTCAGATTATCAACGTCAACCCCGTTGATTTTTCGAATACCGGTTCGTTTAAAAGGAAAATTACCGCGCACGTAATACCCGAGAATACCGCTCAACGGGTCGGCGGTGAATTTGGCTATTTCCCGGGCCAAACGGGTTTTTTGTTCCGTATAAGGCCGGTTGTCCAAAAGCGTGATGCGGCCGTTTTCGTAACGAACGGGATAATACAGCCTGCCGCCGAAATACAACGAGACCGAAAGCGAACGGTCTTTTTGCACGGAAAACCGGACGGGAATTTTCTGCCGGCCGTCGATATAGGTACCGCGCATTTCGATGGTGCCGGGAAGGATTTTTCCCGAAGGATTGACGGCGGAAAGGAAACGGCGGTAAATGCGTTCCGCTTCCGATTTTTCAACAGGAGAATAGCGAACTTCAACTTGAACTTGCTTGACAGGCGCATTCCGGGCAAGTTTACGGGACGTATTGCAAGCGAAAACAAACAAAAGGAAAGCCCAGAGAACAGAAAACCTTTTATACATTCAGAACGATATCTTTGATGAGCCGGGCAAAGGTTTCTTTATCCGTACCGTTTTTGACGGCGGACAGTGCGACCTCGAAAATCAAATCCGATTTATCCAACGGAAACCCCAACCCGATAACCGCCCGTTTCAGGATGGCGATTTCCTTATCGTCCAAATGCCCGTCGGCATAGGCAAGCTTGGTCAGATCGTACAGTTGGGCTATACGTTCATCGAGCGTAAACGGGGTGTCCAGTGCGTATTTTTCGTAATTCTTGCGGAGATATTTCAAGGTTTTTTCGTCTTCCAAGCCGTATTTTTCGGCCACTTTGACGATGGTTTTCCACTCGTTTTCGTCCAATTTTCCGTCGGCATAGGACATTTTTATCAATGTGGCCAGCAGGGAAATGTGTTGGCGGTATTCGGCATTGGCAATGGCATCGAAAATACTCATGTGTTTGCTTTTTTACAAATTTAATAAAAAAACGGCTTATTTCCTGTCGTCATCGAGTTTTTTGGTGTCGATACGGGGCACGTCGGGCTCCCCGGATTGGTAGGCTCCGGGATTTTCGGCAATTTTGTTCAGTTCCCGTACGATATTGTCGATTTCTTCGTCGCTGAAATTTTTTTCCTTACAGGCATCTTCCAGCGTTCCCCATATCGGTTCGCCGCACCGGATACATTTGATACCGCGTACGCGCAGGAATTCTTCGGCAAAGGGATAATCCTCCACCAAATCTTCTATGGTAATGTCTTTGGTAATGGCCATAACGCTATGATTTGA
>CAYUQW010000192.1:0-2534 GCA_964446985.1 uncultured Flavobacteriaceae bacterium | reverse complement strand
TGCTTTTCGACGGTGTCGGTATTCGAAATTTTGCTTATTCCGGTTTCTTTCGATTCGCCGTGGAACAAGGACACCAAGTGATTTTTTGGAACGGCACGGAATTTCCCGTCAATGAAAAATTAGGTCTTCCCGAATTAAAACTCCCCGCACCCGAACCTCACAAATTCGCCGGCCTTGTCAAAGACATCAAACAAAAGGCCGAAATCAAATACCACTACAAGAAAACCAAGGATAAAGCCTATTTGACAGCCATCCGGAAAAACCTGAAAAATCTCGACCCTAAACAGCGGCTGAAACATTATTTCACCGGTTTCGTATCCGGCCTTTTCGCAAGTCACAAAGGGCGTCTTTTTCTGGAAAGGAGATTACAAAAAATGGCCCGTTCAACCCCGTATTATCAAGCCGTTCTCAAGCAATTAAAAAAACACAAACCCGATATTATTCTTTCCTCGCATCAAAGGCCGGTTCAAGCTTTGGAACCGGTTTTGGCCGCACAAGACTTGGGCATTCCTACTGCCGGATTTATTTTTTCGTGGGACAATCTACCCAAAGCCACGCTCCAAATCAAAACGGATTACTACCTGGTCTGGAGCGAATATATGAAAAACGAACTCCTGTATTATTATCCCGAAATCCGTACGGAACAGATTTTTATCACCGGCACGCCCCAATTCGAAATTCACTACCAAACGGAATTAAAAATGCCCCGGAAAGATTTTTTTAAGTGGATCGGTTTACCGCCCGATCGTAAATATATCGTATTCTCCGGAGACGACGTGCGCACCTCACCGAATGACGATATCTATTTATCACATTTATGCAAAGCTGTAAGGAAATACAACAGCGAGAAAAAAGAAAACGTTCATATTATCTTCCGCCCCGTACCTGTCGATTTCTCTTCGAGATACGAATGGGTGGAAGAAGACTATACCGATGTTCTCACGAGGGTGCAACCGCTATGGCAAAAAATCGATGATAACTGGACCAATTATTTCCCCACACCCGACGACGGAAAAATGTTGGCCAATCTGGCCGAACATACCGAAGGTGTTTTCAATATCGGTTCTTCGATGGTCTTCGATTTTGTCGCTCACGAAAAACCGACGGTTTATTTCAATTACGAAACCGATCTCACCAAAGACGTCAATTGGTGGGCAAAAGATATATACAATCTCATCCATTTCCGTTCGATGCCTTCGAGCAGAGCCGTGCTTTGGGCAAGGGAAAAATCCGGTTTAACCGGCATATTGGATAAAATTCTAATGAAAAATTACGACCTGTCCGAAACCAAAAAATGGTTTGATATTATCAATACCCCTCCGCAAGACAAAGCTTCGGAGAGAATCATTCGATCACTGGAAAAAATAGTCGGAACATAGTATGCATATCGTATTTCATACACACGAATATCCCGGACCCGGTCGATCCCACGGCGGAGTCGGCTCGGTTGTAAAATTTCTGGCCAACCGTTTGGTCGCACACGGAATTGACGTGAGTATAATCGGATTGAACAATTCCACGGAAGATCAAACGGATTTCGACGGGAAAATACCTGTTTACAGAATCGGTCAATCTTCTTGGAAAATCGGCAAGTTTATTCAAAACACCGATAGAATCCTGAAAAAATTACAGGAGATTCATCGACAAAATCCTATTGATATCGTCGAAGGACCGGAATTGACATTCGCGTTTTATCCGAAAAAAACACCTTTTAAAAAAGTAATCAGATTACACGGCGGACATCATTTTTTCTCCTTGGAGTTGAACAAAAAACCCCGTTTCTGGCGTTCTTTTCAAGAAAAAAAATCCTTCCGAAATGCCGACGGATTTATTGCCGTCAGCGACTATGTGGGCAGACAAACGAGAAAATATTTGAAAATTCCTTTCGATTACGAAGTGATTTACAACACATTGGATACCGGTCAATTCCACCCTTCGGACCCCGGAAACGTCATACCGGGACGTCTTTTGTTTGTCGGCACGGTGTGTGAGAAAAAAGGTATCCGCCAACTCATTCAAGCTTTACCTATTGTAATCGAAAAACATCCGGAAGTTCATCTGGACGTAGTCGGCAGGGATTGGCATTTCCCGGACGGACGCTCCTACATTGACTACCTGAAAAAAAATTATGTCGATAAGCATTTGGCAAGACACATCACTTTTCACGGAACGGTCCCGCATAACAGGGTAAAACAATTTATCGATCAAGCGGAAGTTTGCGTTTATCCTTCACATATGGAAGCTTGCCCGATGTCTTGGATTGAAGCCCTTTTATCGGCCAAACCTTTTATCGGCAGTAACATCGGTCCGGGAAAAGAATTGGTTATCCACGGAAAAACGGGTCTTCTCCCCGATCCGTATAAACCCGGAGAAATTGCCGAGAGTATCCTCTTTATGCTGGAACACAAGGATAAAGCCATTGAAACGGGCCAAGCCGCACGCCGGCATTTACTGGAAATCATTCACCCTGAACACATCCTCTCCCAAAACATCCGCTTCTACGAAAAACTGCTTCAATCCTAAACTTTTCGTAT
>CAYUQW010000191.1:0-2564 GCA_964446985.1 uncultured Flavobacteriaceae bacterium | reverse complement strand
GGTCCTTGCGGTCCCTCGGGTCCTTGAGGTCCTTTACAAGCCATAGCCGTTACGAATAATACGGCCAGAAACAGTTTGCTGAGCATTTTGAAGTTTTTCATAGTTAAGGAGTTTTAAGGTTTTTTTCTACGCCAAAGGTAAACCCGTATAATAAAAAACAAATCACCCTAAAGGGTGATTTTTGTTAAAGAAAGGGGTGATTTTTGAGGGGTGATTTTGCTAATCTTTAACAAAAAAAAGCGCTTAACTTACCGTCTTTCCGTTATCCGTTAACTTTTCGGGGCTGATAAAATTTAATTTTCCGTCCTTCGTCTCCGTCATCAAAATCATTCCCTGACTTTCAATTCCACGGATTTTTCGCGGCGCCAAATTGGCAACCAAAACCACCTGTTTTCCCACGATTTCTTCCGGCGAAAAACTTTCCGCAATACCCGAAACCACTGTTCGCGTATCCAAGCCCGTATCCAACGTCAGCTTCAACAATTTTTTCGTCTTCGGAACCTTTTCCGCCGCCTTAATCGTTGCTATGCGTAAATCCAATTTCCCGAAATCGTCAAATTCAATCAACGGTTTTTGTTCCGGAATGTCTTTTTGCTCGTTCGATTGCTTGGTCGCTTGCAATTTTCGTATCTGTTTCTCCACTTCTTCGTCCGTGATTTTATCGAACAACAGCACCGGCTTGCCGATACGGTGTCCCGGCGGCAATAAAACGGATTTCTTTGCAATATCGTCCCATCGCAGTTCTCGGGGAATACGGAAAATGTCCCGTATTTTCTCAGCCGTAAACGGCAGGAACGGTTCGCCCAAAATACCCAAAGCCGCCGCCAATTGATTGGCCGTGAACAGAATATTGGCCACCGCTTCGGGGTCGGTTTTTATTTTCTTCCAAGGCTCTTCGTCGGCAAGGAATTTATTGCCCAAACGCGACAAATTCATATACGCCGACAAAGCTTCGCGAAAACGGAATTTCTCTATCAAACCGCCGATTTTTTCCGGGAACTCTCGCATAGCATCCAAAACTTCCCGTTGATAATCCGTCAAATTTTCCGGTTCGGGAACGATACCTTCATAATATTTATTGGTCAAAACCGCCACACGGTTGATAAAATTCCCCAGATTTCCCACCAATTCGTTGTTGTTCCTCGCCTGAAAATCCTTCCACGTAAAATCGTTATCCTTCGTTTCCGGCGCATTGGCCGTCAGGACGTAACGCAACACATCTTGCTTGCCCGGAAAATCCGCCAAATATTCGTGCAACCACACCGCCCAATTGCGCGACGTGGAAATCTTATCCCCTTCCAAATTCAAAAATTCGTTCGCCGGCACATTCTCGGGCAAAATAAAATCCCCGTGCGCCTTCAACATCACCGGGAAAATAATCGTATGAAAAACAATATTGTCCTTCCCGATAAAATGTATCAATTTCGTATCCTTGTCCTTCCAATATTTTTCCCAATCGCCGCCCGTCTTTTCCGCCCATTCCTTCGTGGACGAAATATAACCGATAGGCGCGTCAAACCACACATACAACACTTTTCCTTCGGCACCTTCCACCGGCACGGGCACACCCCAATCCAAATCCCGCGTAACCGCACGCGGCCGCAAACCGTCATCCAACCACGATTTCACCTGTCCCAACACATTCGGTTTCCAGTCCGCCTTATGCCCTTCCAAAATCCACTCACGTAACCAATCCGCATACCTGTCCAGCGGCAAATACCAATGCTTCGTTTTTTTCAACACCGGCTTGCTACCCGTAATCGTCGAAACCGGATTAATCAATTCCGTGGGACTGAGCGACGTCCCGCATTTCTCACACTGGTCGCCGTATGCCTCCTCGTAACCGCATTTCGGACACGTCCCCTTCACAAAACGGTCGGCCAAAAACTGCTTCGCCTCTTCGTCATACAATTGCTCACTCTCCTTTTCGACAAACACCCCCTTATCATACAAACGTTTGAAAAAATCCGCCGCCGTCCGGTGGTGCAACGGCAACGAAGTCCTACTGTAATTATCGAAGCGGATACCGAAATCCTCAAACGACCGCTTAATCAAAGCGTGATACTTATCCACAATCTCCTGCGGCGATTTCCCCTCCTTCTTAGCCCGGATAGTGATAGGCACCCCGTGCTCGTCCGAGCCGCAAATATAAATCGCATCCCTGCCCCGCGCCTTCTGATACCGCGCAAAAATATCCGCCGGAATATACACCCCCGCCAGATGCCCGATATGCACCGGCCCGTTCGTATAAGGCAGCGCCGCCGTAATCAAATACCGTTCCTTTTCCTTGGTCATAACAATGAGAATTTCGGTTAATCATTGCAAAAATACATTAAAATATCCTACACCTTTACGCGCAACATCCGTTCCGGCATAATATTTCTTTTCATCAGGGCGCGTCCCGTTTCCCGTCTCCCGGCGCTATCCCACGTGCAACGGCAAACGGGACCGGGTGCTCCGCTAAAATTCCGCTCGCGCCGCACGGGCATTTCCAAGGGGAAATCCGTAAGTCTCCTCGTCTGACGCTCGGAGCCGCCGTTTCCCCGGAAATGCACCGGCGCCGC
>CAYUQW010000190.1:0-2566 GCA_964446985.1 uncultured Flavobacteriaceae bacterium | reverse complement strand
CCGAGACCGAATCCGAAACGGGAGATGTTGGTGCGGTAAAATCCGGGAACATATAACATATCGAAGTTGGCCGGATGCGAACCGTTGAGAAAATATTTGCCGGAGACATACAATTCCAGAAAGAAACCGTGAAAGATTTCGGTTTTAACGGATGCGGTCGTTTCCAACCAATGGGCATTCAGATTGTTATATCGTATATCCGTATCCATAACCCTTTGAGGCCAAAAGGCTTGGGGAGCAGTGCTGACGGAGGTGATATGATAATCGAAAAAAGCCCTGCCGTAACGAAATCCGAGTGTGATTGCATTATGCATATCGCCCCAGTTATCATAAAAATTATAGGCATATTCGATTTTAAGGTATCGCCCTGTCGTAACGAATTGATATTTCGGATGTACATACGGCATACGCTCCGTCCCGGCATAGAAACCGATAATGTTTTTCCTGCGCGAAAATTGCAGATGGATTTCGTCGATATTGCCCCGGTTGATACCGCTCCAAATTTTTTTCCCTATATCATAACCGATGCGTATCGCATAAGGCCGTGATTTTTTCACCGGGGAGATTGTATCTTGCTGTGCTATTGTTTTTACAGTAGCAAGAAGAAAAACAAAACTAATAATATATCGCCAAATGTTTGATGCTGTCATTGTCGATCCGGGTTTGGACGGGTTGTACGGATTGAATCCAATTATCGTTATCGGGCACTAATGCGGCATTAAAATCCGTATAAACGGTTTTGAAACCGCAGGCCTTGGAAATGAATTGTAATTCCGGCGTAAAACCGAAACGTATCGTATCGGGATTGCGGAGGTTTCCGTGTTGGTATTGAAAAATCATTTTAACTTCGTTCCCTTGCACGGGAAGCGGAATAACGAGCGAATCGGTGCGGACGGGAGCAATGACGGTATCCCCGTTTTGACTTAATACGACCAGGGAATCAACGGCCTGTCTTTGCTGCGAAATGCCGTTGTAAAATACCGTGACCACGCCCGGAGTTCCGGGATCTATACACAAATCGTCGCGTTCACAAGAGACGATGGCAATCACGGCCAATATGACGAGCATTTTTTTGATCATAACGGATTTTTTCTTTCCAATACGGCGATATTTTCCATATGATAGGTTTGAGGGAACATATCCACGGGTTGGATAAATCTCAGTTCATAGCGTTTTTTGAGCAAGGACAGGTCGCGGGCTTGGGTGGCCGAATTACAACTGACGTAAACGATTCGTTCGGGCGGGAATTTCAGGATGGTTTCCACCACGTGCGGATGCATTCCTTCGCGCGGAGGATCGGTGATGATGATATCCGGTTTCCCGTGCCTTAGTAGAAAGTCGGCATTGAAAATATCTTTCATATCTCCGGCGAAAAATTCCGCATTGGCAATCCCGTTCAGCCGCGCATTTTCGCGTGCGTCGTCCACGGCCTGCCCGACGGACTCCAAACCGATAACTTTTCCTGCTTCGCCGGCCACAAACAGGCCTATGCTTCCCGTCCCTGAGTAGAGATCGTAAACGGTATGATGTTTTTCGATACGTGCATAGGTCTTGATTCGATCGTACAGTTGTTCGGTTTGGAACGAATTGGTTTGGAAAAAAGATTTGGGTTTGATCCGGAAAGTCAATTCGCCGATTTGTTCTTCGATATAGGGTTTCCCCGACCAAAGTTTAATGTCCAAATCATAGATGCTGTCGTTGGCTTTGGTGTTGACGAGATAGAGTAACGAGGTTATTCCGGGGAAGGTATTTTGCAGGAAAAGCATTGTTTTTTCGATCATGTCTTGCGGCGCACCGGCAAAATGAACCAAAACCATAATGTCGCCTTTTTTTGTGATGCGTACGGTAAGTTGCCGGAGATGGCCGCTACGTTCCCGCGGGTGATAGAAAGAAATATCTTCCTTTTTGGCAAAATCCCGCAAGGCATTCCGGATTGTATTACCGGGTTCGGGTTGCAGGGAACAACGATCGATATCGAGGATTTTGTCCCAATGTCCGGGAACGTGAAAGCCCAGTCCGCGGCGGTCAAAGGTTTTATCGCTGCGAATCTCGTCATCGGTCAGCCATTTGGAAGCCGTAAAGGCATATTCCATCTTATTGCGATAGCCGAAAATAACCGGAGAAGCCAAGGGGGTTTTGATTTCAAAATCCGTGAATCCACCGATGCGTTTTATATTTTCAACAACGCTTTTCGCCTTGTAATCGACTTGGGATTCGTATGAAATATGCTGCAATTGACATCCGCCGCAAGTGCCGAACCAGGGGCAATCGGGATCTGTTCGAAGGTCCGACAACTTTTTAAAATTCAGCGCTTTACCTTCGTAGTAAGCTTTTCGCTTTTTTTTGGTTTGAACATCCGCCACATCCCCGGGAGCCGTGTAAGGCACAAAAACGACTCGTCCGTCGGGGGCTTTACCGATACCGCGTCCTTTGGCGCCGAGACCGGTTATCTCGACATTTTCAAGGACAATTTGCTTTTTTCGTCGTCCCATAGGGACAAAGATAAGGAAACGGCGGCAATTGGCATAAGGCTAATTTTGTTCGTCGATAAATTCCCGGAAGGCTT
>CAYUQW010000189.1:0-2571 GCA_964446985.1 uncultured Flavobacteriaceae bacterium | reverse complement strand
GTTGACGGTACTTGCGGAGTGAAAATCTTTCGTACCTTTGTGCTGAATTTATAATCATTCTTGATAAGTGCTTATGGCTATTAATGCTAATACAAAAATAAGTGATTTGCTGAAGGAAGATGACCGGATGCTTGAGGTTTTGTTATCGGTTTCGCCTGCTTTTTCCAAGTTGAAAAATCCGGTTTTGCGCAAAGCGATTGCTTCGCGGGTGACGGTGCGTGATGCCGCCCGTATCGGCCGTATTCCGGTGAGGGAGTTTTTACAAAAATTGAAGGATGCGGGTTATGATGTCGATTTCGCGGGTGCCGAAACGGAAGTGTTGGTGCCTAAGAAATGCGACGAGTTGAAGCACTACCGGACGGTGTCTTTGGATGTCCGGCCGGTTTTGGCGCGCGGAGAGGATCCTTTCGATCTGATCCGTAAACGATTGAATGCTTTGGCGGAAGGGGAGGCCCTGGATATCGTGCTGGATTTTGAACCGACACCGTTGATAGATATTTTTTCGCGTTCGGGATTTGCTCACTGTACGGTTTGCCACGACGACGGAACGGTACACACGTATTTTTTCAAGCCGGTGAAGAAAAAAGGATTGTTCGCCCGGCTGGCCGGTTTGTTCGGTTCTACCGGAAAATCGGAAGAAGCAACGGAAGAAATACAACCGGTGGAAACGGTTGAGGTGGAGGATGAAAAGCGTTTCGACGAACTGATGCGGGAATATGCCGGCAGTATCGAAACGACGGATGTTCGCGGAATGGCTATGCCGGTACCGATGATGACGATTTTGGAAAAATTGAGCCGGCTTCCCGAAGGGAAGGCACTGCTTGTGGAACACGAACGTATTCCGCAATATTTATTGCCGGAATTGAAGAAGCGCGGTAAACATATCGCCGCTAAAAAGAGTGAAGACGGACATTATCGCTTGTTAATTTACTGACGAATGACGAAGCTTCATACGCATAATGCGCCGGATATCAGTGTGGTCAAGCCGCATTTTCTTTTCGGGGCTTTTGCTTTCGCCCTGGCGGTTTTACTGATGATCCTTGCCGATAGCGACTTGTTGGCGCCCTATTACGCCACAAAAATATTGGCCGTGGTGCACACGAATATCTTGGGTTGGGCAATGATGTTGATTTACGGCTCGCTGTATCAACTGGTGCCGGTGGTTTTCGAAGCCAAATTGTTCAGTGAGACGATGGCCAAAATCACGTTTGCCCTGACCGGCATAGCGATATTGATTATGGCTTATGCTTTTTGGTACGGCAAACTGGATACGTGGCTGATTTGGGGCGCAAGTCTGATGTATATCGCTTTGTTTTTGTTTGTGTTGAACATTGCGCTTTCCTATAAAGATGCGCAGTTGAAAAATATCAAGAGTTATTTCATTCTGGCCGCGATTTTTTGGCTTTTCCTGACACAGACGGAAGGATTGTTAATGGCTTTGAACTTCAAATATAGCTTTTACGCTTCGGGAAGTTTGCCGCATTTGAAAATTCACGCCGTTATGGGGTTGGTGGGATTTTTCCTGATGATGATTTTCGGTGTGGGAACGACGTTGGTCCCGATGTTTTTGGTTTCGCATAAACACAGCGAAAAACCTTTGAAACCGGCCTTTGTGTTGATGAATGCAGGCTTGGCGGTACTGGTGTTGAGTTGGTGGTTTTATCCGAGCAAGATAGCTGAGATAGCGGCTTGGCTGATGATTGTATCGGGCATAGGATTTTATCTGAAATTCGTTTATGACGCCTATAAAAATCGCTTCAAACGCATATTGGACGAAGGGATGAAACCGACGATGTTGATGTTTGTTTTGTTGATAATTCCGATGGTTTTGAGTTTATTTATACTCGGACAATCAAACCCTTATTCGCATACGGCTATGACATTGACGGCTTTGTTCGGGTTCAGTTTGATTTTCGGCGTGATAAATCTGATTATTTTGGGTCAAACCTACAAAACCATACCTTTTATTATATGGCTCGAACGCTATCAGCCTTATGTGGGAAAATACAAAATTCCTTTGCCCAAAGAAGTCTATATCGCCCGGTTGGCCGTTTGGCAATTTCGCTTGTATTTGGTTTTCTATATTTTATTTATCTTTGGATTGATTTTTCAAGAGATGATTTTGATACGCATCGCATTGATTTTTTTGGCTTTAACGGCCGTTTCATATAACTTCAATATGCTTAAAATGTTTTTCCATAAACCGCATTTGGAACCTTTGGAAAAATAAACCGGAAAACTATGGACAAAAAAAACGAAGAAAAAATTCGCGAAGTCGAGAATAATATTTACGAATTACTCAAACAAGTAATCGATCCGGAAATAGGTATTGATATTATCAATCTCGGGCTGGTGTATAATATCATTTACGACGGGAAAAAACGGGTGGACATCGAGATGACACTTTCGACGCCGGCTTGCCCGTTGAGTGATGCATTGGTCCAATCGGTGGAAAACATTATCAAGAAACATTATCCGGATTTTGATGTTCACGTGGAATTGGTTTTCGATCCGCCTTGGGATACGTCAATGATTAGTGACGAGGGCAAGATGAAATTGGGGATGATGTAG
>CAYUQW010000188.1:0-2608 GCA_964446985.1 uncultured Flavobacteriaceae bacterium | reverse complement strand
CGGGCTTGGTTATATTGTATGATGTATTTTAATTTGAACCGATTGGATAAGCGTAGGCGAGGGGAAATAAATAATCCGTTGGCATAATAATCGGTTGCAAGTGCGTTCTCATGATTGATTCCTGCGTCCAGGGCGAATCGTTTTCGGTAATCTGTTGATATAAATGCTTTTATAAAATTAAAAGCCGGTTTTATATAAAATCTTCCGGGGACGCGCGGCTCGTAAAAATCGATCATATCCGAGGAAAGATAATCTGTCAGTCCGAAGGATAAATAATGTTTGTTCGTTGCCCAAAGTGATACTTCGAAATCTTTTCTGAACATCATATAAGGCTTGAATATATGGTCCAGACCGATGCTTGCCGATATAGTCAGATTGTTGAAATGTTTGGTGGGTTTCAGAATGCGGTAATCATAGCTGAAATCGTAGATAACATAATTGTTTTTGCGCATGTAACCCAAATCATTTATGTCGAATTTGGTGTCGGCCATGCGTAAATCAAACTCAACATTATGCCGTCCGAAATTTTTTTTGATTTCCAATTTTGAAGCGAATCCGGGAGTGTTCCGGGTGTCGTGTTTAACGCTCAAAACCGCACGGCCGTTGATATTCAAGGTGTTGTTCATCGTGTTGATATCGAAGAAAGTACCGGTAACATTGGCGTCGGGGAAATCGCCTTTTCGCAGAACATTGGTATTGATGATACCGACGGAGTTGTTTTTTCCGAAAGCGTAATCCAATACCGAAACATTGTAATTGGTCAAAGCATCGGTTTGAATTTTACGTATTTTGTTTGTAACGGTATCTTTTACCGTGGCGTAGGTGTCGGTGGTAACGGCATTCAATATGCCTATTCCAAGCCCGCTTTTGGTTCGTCCCGAAATTTTCAGGGCATTGATCAGCTGGGATTTATCGGGATTTTTGATAATGATTTCATTTGTCCCCAATTCACCGTAAACATTATAGTAGCGCATTGGTGTCGATCCGATTCGGCGGCTGTAAAACAATCTGCCGCGGTTGAACAGTTGCATGCCTTCGGTGAAGAACGGACGGTTTTCGTTGTAATATTGTTCGAAAGGCCCGAGGTTAAGTACAATGTCGTCATACGGAACGTCACTGAAATCGGGTATGAGGGTGGCGTCCAGGGTGAAATTTTCGGTAATGCCGTATTTGAGATCCATCCCGAAACCGGGATAAAGATTGGTTGCTCCCTTGTATTTGACCAGATTGGCCGATGCATACGGATACAAACTCAAACGTACAGGGGATTGGATATTTTTCAGCCCCGTCAGGCGCCCCATAAATTGCACGACATCACCCGATTTGGTTTTATCGATGAAGGTCCAGGAATAAATTTTCCTTGTCCTGTTGATAAGTCTGATAAAATTAACACCCCAGGTTTGCTCGGGTTCGTTCTGAAAACGCAAGGCGGAGTAGGGGATGGCCAGTTCGGCATACCAGGCTTTTTTTCCTATATACGTGGCGGAATTCCAGACGGCGTTCCAACTGTGATCTTCGCGTCCGTTGGAATTTATTCCGTCCAATTGCGCTCCCGTGGCCGTCACCCCGAAAAAGTAATTGTTTCCGGGAGCCAAAAAAGGATTAACATAGAACATAAAAATATCCGTCGGGACAAATTGGTCGCGTAGACTAAACTCGGTGGAGATGCCCGAAGGATCCGGATCATACATTTTAGCCAAGATATAAATAGCCGAATTGTCGTATAAAACGCGCACTTCCGTTTTGTAAGCCGGATCGGCGGGATTGCCGTTGCCGGGTTGAAATTCGTAAAATCCGGTGGCAGCGGGTGCTTTTTCCCAGATTTTATCGGGCTTTCCATCGATTTTCGGAGCGTGTTCCGTGCGAACGGCGCGGATGGTTTTTATGGTATGTTCCTGTGCCCAAATCGCTTGGAATGTTAAAATAAACGTTAAGATTATAAAATAAAATTTTTTCATATCCCTTCTTTTTCTTGTTTCTTACACCTTTCCTAATGTATTTCCGTATGTAAGATTGTAAATAAACGGAAATGTTACAAATAAATTTCCTTGAAAAATGATAAATGTAAGATATTGATTTGACAACCGGATTTTTACATTATGAATTTGCTCAAAAAATAACCGAAGGCAACGGCGAATAATCCGGTGATAAAAGTCGAGGAGAAATAAGCAAAGAAAAGCATCAAATTTCCTTCTTTCCAGAAAACGAAATTTTCATAAGCGAAAGTCGAAAAGGTGGTGAAGCCGCCCAGGAAGCCTACCAAAATCATATATGCCCAGGGCGAATGCGCATAAGCGCTGCGAAGAAACAGCCCTGTTAACAAACCGATCAGAAAACTGCCTCCGACATTGGCCGTAAAGGTGCCGTAGGGCATCAAAAAATCGGACCCGTTGAACCATTTTCCCAGGTAAAAACGAAAAATACTGCCCAAACCGCCGCCGATAAATATGGAAATCAGGGTTTTCATTCCGCGGGATTGTTTTTTACGGGGAATAATAATTGTGTTTTGAAATTGGCCGGATCGTCCTCGGTGGAATGTCCGACGACAAATCTCTCCATCACGGGTTTCGATGTATCATAAACCATTCCCCGGGATTTTAAAAATTTT
>CAYUQW010000187.1:0-2612 GCA_964446985.1 uncultured Flavobacteriaceae bacterium | reverse complement strand
CATCCTTTCCTCCTTCGGCAATTGTTACCGGTTCGTTCGACGGCTTGCATCGCGGACACAGATTTTTGATAAACCGGTTGATTGAGACAGCCCGTAAAAAAAATCTGCAAGCCGTTGTTTTTACATTCGAACCGCATCCCGTACAAATACTGAATCCCCACAAAGCCCCGCCGCTATTGACAACGCCGGAAGAACGAAAAAAAATTTTTTCCGGGATACCGGTGGACAAAGTTATTTTTTATCCGTTTTCGAATGAATTTGCAAAATTAACGGGAAAAGATTTCCTTTCGTTTCTAAAAAAACATTACAATCTCCGGCATCTCGTCATCGGATATGATCATAGTTTCGGAAGTGACCGCCTGGCCAATCCCGGTGATATCAGGCAAACGGCCGCTCAAATGAACATCTCCGTTTCCTTTGTACCGCCCAAACAGGACGAAGAAGGTGAAATTATCAGTTCGAGCCGGATAAGAAAGCTTATAAACGAAAAAAAGATAACGCAAGCCAATTCCCTGCTGGGCTATGAGTATATGATAAGCGGAAAAGTCATTCACGGAAGCAAATTCGGACGCCAAATCGGATTTCCGACGGCAAATTTATCCATTACGAACAAACATAAATTAATCCCCCCTTCGGGCGTATATTTCGTACAAGTCGATATCGGCGACAAAACCTATCCCGGCATAATGAATATCGGGAAGAAACCAACCGTCAACACACAAAACCGGCATATTCTCCCGGAAGTGCATCTGCTTCGATTTCAAGGTGATTTATATGATAAAAACATATTTGTCCGTTTAAAGAAATTTCATCGTCCCGAAAAAAAATTTGACAACGTCAACCGGCTGCAAAAACAAATTGCAATGGATGCGGAAGAAGCAAAAAAATATTTTCAAAAGCAAAAATAAACATCCGTAAAATCATGGATAAATATTAATACTCCTAGTAAAAAATCAATAGAAGAGAAAAAATTGCGAACAATCAAATTCATATAGCCTGAGCCGAAAAAAGCAATTTATCGATATCCATGGTATGAGCAAAAAAACGTAATTATGTCCGTTAAAATTTCGAATATCGAAAACGGCAAACGAAAACATCACACGGATAGAATTCCGGATTTGCATTCGCAATAAGTTCAAAAGAAATCAAATAATAAAAAAACTGATTTTCGTAATTATTTTTACGAAGCGGTTTAGTAACTTTGTCAATAATCACCAAAAAAGCAACCTATGAACCTACATGAATATCAGGGAAAAGAAATTCTCAGTCGTTCCGGCGTTCGTGTTCAACGCGGATATGTAGCCACAACTCCGGAAGAAGCTGTCGAAAAGGCAAAGAAACTGGCCGAAGAAACCGGCACCAAATATTTCGTTATCAAAGCACAGGTACATGCCGGCGGACGTGGTAAGGCAGGCGGCGTAAAATTGGCCAAAAATCTTGATGAGGTTTATGAAAAAGCCAATGAAATTCTCGGTATGCGCCTGGTAACTCCCCAGACGGGGAAAAAAGGAAAAATTGTCCATCAGGTTCTCGTAGCCGAAGATGTTTATTATCCCGGCGAAAGCCAACCGGAAGAATATTATATGAGCGTGATGCTCAATCGTGAGAAAGCGTCCAATATGATTATGTATTCTCCCGAAGGCGGAATGAACATCGAAGAAGTGGCCGAAAAAACGCCTGATAAAATTTTTATCGAATATATCGACCCGGCACACGGATTGCAAGATTTTCAGGCACGTCGCGTAGCGTTTAATTTGGGACTGAGCGGACAGGCTTTCAAAGAAATGGTCAAATTTGTCAAAGCCCTGTATGACGCATATATCAAAAATGATGCTTCGCTGTTTGAAATCAACCCGGTCCTGAAAACATCCGATAACAAAATTCTGGCGGTGGACAGCAAAGTGGTCATCGACAACAATGCATTGTTCCGTCATCCCGATATTGCCGCCATGCGTGATATTCGTGAAGAAAACCCCATAGAAGTGGAAGCCAAGGAAGCCGGCCTGAATTACGTAGCACTGGACGGAAATGTCGGTTGTATGGTAAATGGCGCCGGACTGGCCATGTCCACTATGGATTTGATTAAGCAATCCGGCGGTGAACCGGCCAATTTCCTCGATGTCGGCGGAACGGCTGATGCCGAACGTGTGGAAAAAGGTTTCCGTATCATACTGAAAGACCCTAAGGTCAAAGCCATTTTAGTGAATATTTTCGGTGGAATTGTACGCGCCGACCGTGTTGCACAAGGCGTCGTGGATGCCTATAACAACATGAAAGGCGAAATCCATGTCCCGATAATCGTTCGTCTGCAAGGAACCAATGCCGATAAAGCAAAAGAATTAATCGAAAAAAGCGGCATCCCCGTACATTTTGTCTCGGAATTCCAAGAAGCAGCCGACAAAGTCAAAGAATTGGTCGGATAATTTACCGCATTCAAATAAAGGAACAGCCGCGATTTCCATGTCGCGGCTTTTTTATGTCTTTCAAACTCAAAAACAATTCGAAATTTTCCTTCTTTATAAAAATCAAAAATTTTCCATTGCGGTAAATCATAAAAAAATTATTATATTTGCTTTTGAAGTGATAAAGAAATTATCCGCCATATTAATTCT
>CAYUQW010000186.1:0-2640 GCA_964446985.1 uncultured Flavobacteriaceae bacterium | reverse complement strand
ATCGTTATGGTGGCGGTCTTCATTTTTGACGAAGTATTGAAAGTGCCGCCCCAGGAATAATCTTCGTTACTATGCTGTCCGATAATTTGGAAAATACCCATTTTGGCCGAACGCAATTCCCCGAGTTTGGCCCCTGCGTTGGCCGCGATTTTTTCCGCACGCAAGCGTGCATCCTTTGTCGCCGAAGCGATCATCTCTATTTTCAATTCGGATAATTTGGTGTAATAATATTGCGGTTCCTCCGATTCGATTTCCACGCCGTCGTTGATCAAATCGGTGATTTCCCTGGCAATACGTTCGATTTTATCCACTTGTTTCGATTCGATTTTTACCCGTTGGGTCAGGCGGTATCCCGAAAATTCCGTATGCATCCTGTCTCGTTCGTCATAGTAATTGATATATTCCTTATTAATATCAACGGAAGAAAAAGTAATTTCATCCGGATTGACGCCTTTCCGGGTTAAGAATTGTTTTACCCTTTCGCGATCCTGCTTCAAAGCCTTATATGCCTTTTGCAGAACCGGTTCTTTCTTGGAGAAGGATGCCTCCCAAACGATCAAATCCGATTTGAAATCCTTCTTACCCAAGCCGGTAACTTTAATGGTGTCGAGGGACCGGAAGCGGGTTTTATAGGTATGTGCCAATACCAGGACCGAGGCCAACACAAACAATCCGATAATTAATGAATTGAGGTAATTTTTCATTGAAAAAAATTTTCTTAAAGATATCCGTTTTCCTTCAAAAAAACAAATATAAACCCAAGCAAAAAAAACTCCCCGCCGTACCGGTACGGCAGGGAGCAATCAACCCCCTGATGACAAAAGAAAGAACCTAGCGTTTTATCACCGGATATACCCTCGATTCATTGTCATAGCTGATATGCACGTAATAGATTCCTGCAGGGCCTTCCAACCGTACTTCGGCATCTACCGACACCGGTTTCCATTGGCGCAATATTCTACCCGACGCATCCGTAATAAAAATTTGTTCCGGCACTTCGGGCGTATGGATTTTCAAGCTGTTTTTGAACGGATTCGGGTAAACCGAGACCTGGTTCCAAGCAACGTTTTCCACAGCTGCCGTAGGCTGATGCAATTTCACGACAAAAACATCGCCAAAGCCCGAAGGCGTACGGTTATCGGTTGCACTTGTTGGATCAAAATCGGTTATATCGCCAAACGAGCCCGTCACAAAAGTATCGCCATTCGAGGGATTTACGGCCAATCCGTTGGCAATGACATCGTCCGTACTCGCAAACACGCCGGCCCATTCGAATCCCAAGGAATGATTGTACTTAGCCACAAATGTATCGGTAAATCCGGCGGAAGTTTCATTGTGAACACCCGAGGCCGTAGGATCCAAGTCCATTGTTCCCAACAAATCGCCCGTTACGAAAATATCTCCTGCGGGAGTAACCTGCATATCACTGAAATAATCGTCATCGGTTCCGCCGATGGCTCCGCCCGCCAAATATTGGCCCGTGCGTGTCAAAACAACAAAATATATGTCATTCGATCCCGCCGAAGTAACCGTGTTGCTTCCCGGTCCGGGATCCAAATCCAACTGGTTTTGGAACGTACCGCCCAAGTAAACATTATCGGAACTGTCCAGCCCGATACGATGCGGAACCACTTGATCGGGACTTTGAATCAGTGTATAGTTCACGGCATGCAAATTGTTTGCATCCAATTCCAGAAAATACGTATCGAAAGAACCTTGCGAAGTAACCGTTTGCGTATTGCCCGGATCCGGATCAATGTCCATGGAACCCGAGAATCCGCCAGCCACAACGGGATTCAAGTGCGAATTAATCTTAACATCAATAATGCCGTCAAACTGCGAACCTCCCAGTTGAACCGCATTGACAAAATCCCCGTTCAAATCCAGTTGCAAAACATACCCGTCAAAACTTCCGTTGGATGTCAGGTTGAAAGTGCCGCTGCCGGGATCGAAATCAACGGTGTCGTCAAAGAAACCCACCACGTACAAATTGCCGTTATGGTCGATATCCATACCGTATCCTTCCACGGTATCACCGGAAGACCAGGTTTTCACCCATTGAAAATCTCCCAGATAATCCAATTTGAGTAAAAACATATTGGAATTGGGTCCTGCGGAAGTTACGGAATGTACGCCCGAACCCGGGTCAAAATCAACGGTTCCGGAGAAATATCCCAATACCAACACTGCATTATTGTAATCGGTAATGACAACGTTCGCCCCGACAAATGAAGCGCCGTTGGACGGGATAACGGCTTTGGCCCAATCGAACAAACCCTGGTTATCGACCTTTTGGATAAACAAAGCATCGTTACCGGAATTATTGTTTATCTGATACGTACCGGGTCCGGGATCGAAATCCGCATTACCGAAAAATGACCCCACCGTGATGATATTACCATTTAAATCACGGGCAATGTCAATACCCTCGTCGAAATCGTTGCCTCCGAAAGTATTGACCCAGTCCGGATACGGTTGCGCATGAACGGTTGAAATGATCAAACCGAAAAACAGTCCCAAGAATAGTTTTCTTTTCATAATGAATGGATTTTTTGTTTGTAACAATAGTTGCAAAAATTATGCCCTGTAAAGCTTTTTCCGCACCACAGGGCCTCTCGTCCGACGAAAACATATTCTCAT
>CAYUQW010000185.1:0-2652 GCA_964446985.1 uncultured Flavobacteriaceae bacterium | reverse complement strand
TTTTTTTGATGAAAGGATATGCCGTCAGGAAACCGCCTTTTTTAAAACCCGGGGATACGGTGGCACTCTTGGCGCCAGCCGGCGTAATAACCCGGCCTTCCGTCATTGACGATGCCGTTGCCTTATTGGAAAACGAAGGCTTTCGTGTAAAAGTTTTTCCGCAAAGTTATCAACGCTACGGCAGTTTCGCCGGTAAGGACGACACACGCTTGCAAGCATTACAGCAAGCACTGGACGATCCTTCGATCCGTCTGATATGGGCTTTGCGCGGCGGTTACGGTAGCATACGGCTAAAGGACCGCATCGATTGGTCGGGCTTCTCAAAACACCCGAAATGGTTTGCCGGCTTCTCGGACATAAGCGTTTGGCTACAAGAGATTTACCGCCTCGGTTTTGCTTCGCTACATACCTTTATGCCCGTTAATTTGACGGAGAAAATTCCCTCCGCTTACATTCGAGCCTTTTTCGATTTGCTTAAAGGCAAAACCGTCCGTCATACCGTCAAAAGAGACAGTATGAACAAAAACGAACAACCCGTGGAAGGCGAACTGACCGGCGGCAATTTGGCCACGTTGTATTCCCTGCTACCGGGCTCGAACTTGAGTTTCAGAAATAAAATCCTTTTCCTGGAAGATGTCGGCGAAAATCTGCATGCGGTTGACCGGATGTTTCAATCCTTACGCGCCGGCGGTTTTTTGGCCGGTTTGAAGGCTTTGCTTATCGGCACTTTTTCCGAAATCAAACAATCCGACCCGGTCTTTCCGTATTCCGTAAAACAAATTGTTTCGGATGCCGTAAAATCATACGATTACCCGGTCTTCTTCAACTTCCCCGTCGGTCATACGGCGGAAAATTTTCCTGTCATCCACGGCGGATATTACCGGATTGAAATTGACAAAGAGGAATGGACGTTTTCCAACCTTGAGGAAGCCGGGGAATGAAAAAGACCTTGAATAAAATCGTCCTGCTACTGCTTTTGCTGGTATTAGCAAAATATTTTCCGTGGCTTGTCGATAATGTTTACGACACCTTTGTTTATCCTTTGATCCGCAATATCGATTTGTTTTTCTATCGTTGGATTCCTTTCTCCGTGGGGGACGTGATTTATCTGCTGACACCGTTTTGGATTATTTACCGGCTTTACCTGCGCTACCGTTCCAAAGCAGTGTGGCGCGATTATCTCAAGGAAGTTTTGGAAATAATTTTAATCGTAACCGGCTATTTTTATCTGGCTTGGGGACTAAATTATTTCCGTTTGCCTTTATCCGAAAAAACGGGACTGCATACCCGCCCGGTTAAGGAAAACGAATTGGCCATATTGACAAACAGGATAATCGATTCCGTCAATACTTACCAACTCATCCTGACCGGTGATTCCGCCAAAGCCGTCCGAAAAACTTTTCCGCTACTGCAATTGCAGAAGGAGGCTGCGGAAATTTACGAGCAAAACGCACCGGTTTATCCTTTCCTGTCGGAAACTTTTTATGTCGTAAAACCCTCGATGCTGACGGGATTTATTTCAGGGCAAAGTATCCTCGGCTACTTCAATCCTTTTACACACGAAGCCCAAATCAACACGGCTTATCCCGGCGTTTTCCGCCCGCACATCGTTTTGCACGAATTGGCGCATCAAATCGGATTTGCCCGGGAGGACGAAGCGGAATTCATAGCTTTTTGGGAAGCGGTCAACAGCCGGAACAACTATTTCAAATACGCCGCATACCTCACCGCCACGGATTACTTGCTGCGTCGATGGTATCGCATACATCCCGAAAAATTCGATAGATTTAAACATAAACTCAACGGCGGCGTAAGAAAAAATCTGCATAGCGCTTATGAATTTCTGAAAAAACACAGAAGCCGGACGGATTTCTCACCCGGATACGACAAATTTCTTAAATTGAACGGCGGAAAAGGACTTGTTTCCTACGGCATGATGATCCGCTATTTGCGCGCATACTATCATATTGGTAAAGATTAAATCGATTATGGAAAACACATCCGGCATATTCATCAATTGTCAAGGAAAATTATGGGATTTCCGGCGACCGAAAATTATGGGCATTGTCAATGTTACCCCCGATTCGTTCTATGCAAACAGCCGGGCTGATAGCGATAAAAAATTGTTATCCAAGGTTGCCGCAATGATACGTGAAGGAGCGGATATTATCGACATAGGCGGATATTCGTCAAGACCCGGCGCTACCGATATTCCAGTAGAAGAAGAAATCCGGCGCGTTGTTCCCGCCATAGAAAAAATGCGTAAGGAATTTCCGGATATACCTGTTTCCGTCGATACGTTTCGCAGCCGTGTGGCTAAGGAAGCATTGGATGCAGGTGCTTGTATGGTCAACGATATTTCCGGGGGAACACTCGATGAAAATATGATTCCGCTTATCGGCAGGAAGAAAGTCCCCTACGTTTTGATGCACATGCGCGGCACCCCGCAGACCATGCAAGACAACCCCGTCTATGAAAACGTTATTACCGACATCAACCGGTTTTTCGCCGTCCAACTGAAAAAACTGAAGGAGCACAATGTAAATGATGTCATTTTGGATCCCGGTTTCGGTTTCGGAAAAACCCTTGAACACAATTATACCATACTGAAAAATCTCGATAAATTTCTTTGGCATAACAAACCGCTTTTGG
>CAYUQW010000184.1:0-2677 GCA_964446985.1 uncultured Flavobacteriaceae bacterium | reverse complement strand
TTTTCCGTTGCCGTGCCGTCGCCGAATTCGTTGTGTCCTTCCGGGTGATTAAGTTGAGATGCTTTTTCTATGGCTTCCAGGATGCCGTCCTCATCAAAATCCGTGTGTAGAATCGTCGGTGCATTGCCACGCTTGTTTTGTCTTGTGCCTATGTTAATGCTGGGAGTTCCGTAATACGGTGCTTCACGAATGCCCGCACTGGAATTGCCGATAACAAAATCCGCGTGTTTGAGCAATGTCAGGAAATATTCAAACCGCATCGAAGGAATAATACGGAAATTTTTCAATCCGTCGAGTTTTTGATATTGATTCAATATTTTCTCGGAACCCAAATCGTTATTGGGATAAATAACCACATAATTCTTGCCCGAACGAATCAGTGCATTAACGAATTTTTCAGCTTGTTTCTCGGTTTGATCGATCTCGGTCGTCACCGGATGAAAGAGTACGACGGCATAATGTGCAAAAGGAATTTCGTAATATTTTTTTACCTCGTCAATACCGGGCAATTTGTCCGACAACATAATATCGATATCCGGCGATCCTATCACAAAAATACTCTCGGGAATTTCTCCCATTTGCATCAACCGTTTTTTGGCCGTTTCATTGGCTACGAAATGAATGTGTGACAGCTTTGACACGGCATGTCTGATGAGTTCGTCCACCGTTCCGGAAACTTCGCCGCCTTCGATGTGGGCAACAAGAATGTTGTTCAGGCTGCCCGTAACGGCGCCCGCCAGGGCTTCCACGCGATCACCGTGCACGACGATTAAATCGGGTTGAATTTTTTTGATATAATCCGAAAAGCCTTCGATGGTTTTGGCCAAAGTCAAGTCCATTGTTTTTTCCGAGGTGGCATTGTTGAAAGTGTGAATATGCTTGAATCCGCAACGTTCGATTTCGATAAGCGTATAACCGAATTTTTCCAGGAGATGCATTCCCGTGACAAAAACGTATGCCTCCAGGTTTTCGCTGTCTTCCACACTCTTGATAAGCGATTTTATCTTGCCGAAATCGGCGCGCGTGCCGGTGAGAAAAACTATTTTCCGCTTATTCGACATCGTTCCAGGATATATGTTCGTCGGCCTCAATATCTCTAGCGGCTTTTTTGCCCAAAATATCCCGGTAAAATTCCGCTCTGATTTCTCCCGTCCCCGGTCGTTTAACCCAGAGATTTTCTTCCGTGAATTTCTCTCCTTTTTTTACGGGTTTTATCGTAACCACGGTAGCAAAGGCGAAATCAATGGTTACCTTTTCTTCCGGGGCGGGTTCTTTTTTTCCGCCGCGCATCAGGAAAATTTCCTTGGAATCCCTGATTAAATCGCGCAATTCCTTTTCATCCATACTGCAGACGATATCCGGACCTTTTCGTTGTTTGTGATCCGTGAAATGCCGTTCCAAAATCGAAGCGCCCAATGCCGTGGCGGCCAAACACGCGTTATTGTTAACCGTATGATCGCTCAATCCGTAAACCCTTCCAGGAAAGGCTTCGGCCAATTCTATCATAGCCCCGAGTCTGACCAAATGCGGTGGCGTAGGGTAGAGGTTGGTCGTATGCAACAAAGCTACGGGAACATGGTATTTGTCGAAAATTTCAACGGCTTTGCGGATACTTTCGATGGTATTCATACCCGTGCTCAGGATCACCGGCTTGCCAAAACGGGCGATATGTTCCAGCAGAGGGTAATTATTACATTCTCCGGATCCGATTTTATAGGCCGGCACATCGAATTTTTCCAAACGATCGGCAGCGGCGCGTGAAAACGGCGTGGATATGAACATCATTCCTTTGGATTCCGTATATTCTTTGAGTTGCCGTTCTTCTTCTTCCGATAACGCCGCTTGCTCCATAATGTCGTAAATCGATATATCGGCATTCCCGGGAATAACCTCCTTGGCGGCAGGGCTCATTTCATCTTCCACAATATGTGTTTGGTGTTTAATAATTTCCGCTCCCGCCCTGTGAGCGGCATCGACCATTTCAAGAGCAACTTTCAGATCACCGCCGTGATTAATACCGATTTCGGCAATGACCAGAGGCGGATAATCCGGTCCGATATCCCGCTCTCCTATTTTAAAATGAGGATTTTTCATCATATTTTTTTAGCAAAAATAAAGCATAATCAAAATCTTCTTTCGTGTCAATGTCCACCGTTCCGAACGGATGTTCAACGATGAGCGGATAAACATCTTCGGTTATGATTTTTCCTGCGAGAATATCTTCTCTTTTCGTAATGTATAACAAGCCGTTTTCATAAAACAAAGGTTCCATATCCTGCGACCGTTGTCCCGGGGTGTAATTATAGGGCATAAAACGATTGTCTTCGATGCGTCCCAATTTTTTTTTCAACGGGCTGACGGTCATTAAATTATCCTGTTTTGTTCGTTCGATAATTTCTATGGCTTTCACCAATAAATTTGCGGGCCGTAACGGATTGGTCGGTTGAAGCAACACAATATAATCCGATTCGACGGGCGCATTTAAGACGCATTCCCGGACGGCATCTACGGTCGGGGTATCGTCTTCGGCCAATTCCGGTGGACGTTTGTGTAACAGAATGTTCCGATGCGTTTTATAGAAGTCGAAAATTTTTTCATCATCGGTTGTAATGATAATCTTATCCAAAATATCTTTATGTCTCAATGCATATTTAACCGAAAAATCAATAAGCGGCCT
>CAYUQW010000183.1:0-2830 GCA_964446985.1 uncultured Flavobacteriaceae bacterium | reverse complement strand
CGGATGATTTTAAATTATTCCCCGAAAGATTTATTTGATTTGGATCCCGGAACTTTTGCCGAAATATAAGCAACTTTCCGTATTATCGCTCTGATCATAGGCGAAACTTTACAGGTATCATGCTGTTTTTTGATAAAAATCGTTTGTTTTCGATTGAATTTTAGAAAAAAAATACGGATATTCGAAAAAATATTTTAACAACAAATTGCCATGAAAAAAATATATGCTCTTGCAACGCTTTTATGGTTGACCTGCTCTTTTATGTTAACGGCCCAAATTACAAAGCCCGAGGATTTTTTCGGATTTAAACCGGGTGCCGATCGGATGCTCTTTGATTACGAACAGCTGATGGCCTACATGAAAAAACTGGATAAGGAATCGCCGCGGATAAAAGTCTTGCCCATTGGCAAAACCATGCTTGGAAGGCCGATGTATGTCATTTTACTTTCTTCATCCGGCAATATCCGGCAGATTGATACCTTGAAGGCTATTAACAAAAAACTCGCTCTGAACGCGTCGCTCACGGAAAGTCAATTGAAAAAATTGATTGATAAAGGGAAAGTATTTGTTTTGGCCACGGTTTCCATGCATTCCGATGAAGTTGCACCGGAACAAGCGGTTCCTCTTTTGGCTTACGAAGTGGCTGCGGGAATCAATCCGCAACTGAATAAAGATCTGGAAAATGTAGTTTATATGATTGTTCCGCATAATCCGGACGGCATGGATATGATTGTGCATAACTATAATAAATACAAAGGAACTCCGTATGAAGGAAGTTGGTATCCCGGCGTGTATAACAAATATGTCGGACATGATAATAACCGTGATTTTATTACTTTGACACAATCGGAAACAAAGGCGATCAACAGATTTTATACGGACGAGTGGTTTCCGCAAGTAATGGTTGAAAAACATCAAATGTGGCACCGTCGTGTGCGATGCTTTGTCCCGCCTAAGCACGATCCCATTGCCCAAAATGTTGACGCCGAATTATGGACTTGGGACGGTCTTTTCGGTATCAATATGCAAAAGGATATGACAGCCCAAGGACTTAAGGGTGTGGCACATTCCTATGAATTTGACGATTATTGGCCGGGTTCCACCGAAACCTCTCATTGGAAAAATATAATATCGCTTCTTACCGAAATTGCCAGCGCTCGTATTGCTACGCCTATTTACATAGAAGATAACGAATTGTATGTCAGTGGCAAGGGATTGGCCGAATATAAAAAATCAACCAATTTTCCCGATCCGTGGCCCGGCGGTTGGTGGCGCCTGGGTGATGCCGTGACATACGATTTGGCTACGGCTCGTTCCATTATCCATACGGCTGCACTTCATAAAAATGAAATTTTGGCATTGCGCAATAAATTGTGCCGGAAAGAAATTGAAAAGGGAAAAACATTGCCGCCGTTCTACTACATAATTCCTAAAAAACAACATGATCCGTCCGAATTGGTCCGTATGATAAACCTTCTGAGAGAACACGGAATAAGTATCTATCGTCTGGATCGGGATCTTGTTATAGACGGCCGGCAGTATCAAAAAGGGGATTTTGTTATACCATTGGCACAACCTTTCCGCGCATTCATCAAAGAAGTTATGGAAGCACAGGAATTTCCCGTGCGTCACTATACGAAAAACGGAAAAATGATTTTGCCGTATGATATAACCACATGGTCGTTGCCTTTGCATCGCGGTATCAGATCCGATGAAATCGACAAAAGATCTCCGGACTTGGAACAACATCTACAACCTATTGAAGGAAGATTTGCATTAAAGAAACAGTTTGTCCCCGTCAAATACGCTGTTGCCGTATTACCTGCTGCCAATAATGATAGTTATAAAGCCGTATTTATGGCGTTGGATAAAGGAATTCCGGTGTCCCGGCTTACGCAAACCGATACATTGAACGGTCATATTGTATCCAAAGGCAGTTTTCTGATTTCGTTTCATCCGGCTCTAAAAAAAATATTGTCGCAGGTCGAAGTTAATCCTGTTTTTCTCAAAAAAAATATCGTTACTCACGTGAAACCCGTGCAAATGCCGCGAATTGCTTTGGTCGAAACCTATTTGCAAGATGTCGATGCCGGCTGGACACGTTACCTTTTTGATAGCTATCATATCAAATATAAGGTTATACATCCCGGCGAATTTGCCAACACCGATTTTAAGAAAAAATTCGATATTGTTATCTTCCCCGATAATGATAAAAATATCCTCTTGAAGGGGCGCACGCGTGATAAAGACGGCATTTGGCATATTCCTTTTTTTCCGCGTCGTTTTACCAAGGGTATCGGGCCGCAGGGTATGGATCGTTTGATGCGCTTTCTTAACGATGGCGGACATATCATTGCTTGGGGAAGGTCAACCAAACTCTTCGAGGGTGATCTGTTTGTCCCGGAAGACAAGAACGATCGTCAGGATTTTGTTCTTCCTTTTAAGGATATTTCCCCTTCGCTTCGGAAAAAAGGGCTCTATTGTCCCGGTTCGTTGGTGCAGATACGCTTGAAAAAAGATATGCCTCTTACTTTGGGTCTGCCCGAAAAAATCGGTGTTTTTTTCCGGGGAGCACCTGTATTTCAAACAACTTTGCCCGAATTTGACATGGATAGGCGAGTTGTCGCCAAATTTTCCGGAAAGAATATTCTCCTCAGCGGCTATGCAAAAAATATTTCGTTGATAGCCAATAAACCGGCTGTCGTATGGCTGAAAAAAAACAAAGGTCAGTTGATACTATTTGCTTTTGCGCCCCAATTTCGTGCTTCCACCCCCGTGGCATACAAACTTATATTTAATAGTTTGCTAATGAATTGAGTTGTTTCTTTTC
>CAYUQW010000182.1:0-2840 GCA_964446985.1 uncultured Flavobacteriaceae bacterium | reverse complement strand
TCTATCAACGTTTAAAATCCCCCTATGCATTGTTGATTATCGGAATCATGATCGGGGCGTTTTCAGGGTCGGTATTAAGTATTCTGTCTTTCTTTGCTCCGGCGGACAGGTTACAGAAATTCGTTTTTTGGTCAATGGGAAATTTGGCGCTGGGATGGAATGCCGGATTGTGGATTATTATCGCCCTTGTAATTTCGGGATTATTCGTCAGTCTATTTTATACCAAATATTTTAATGCACTGCTCATCGGCGACGATTATGCCTCGGCATTGGGAGCCAATGTTCGCTTCTTGCACCTCTTGCTGATTTTGATGAGCGGCATACTTGTCGGGACAATGACATCCTTCACCGGAACGCTTGCTTTCGTTGGGCTGATTGCCCCTCACCTGGCCTATTTGCTCTTCCGGACACGCTTATACCAATACATGATTCCGGCCGTATTTCTCACCGGCGCCATTCTTCTGGTTACTTCCGATTTTATTGCACAATTACCGGGTTCGGATTATTCTCTTCCGGTCAATAGCATCACGGCCCTTATCGGCGCACCGGTGGTGATACGGATGCTGTGGAAAAATTTCCGTTGAACCGGTCAGGCTCTTACTTCGCGGTTCAAAATCAAGTCCAAATACAGGTTGATTTTATCTTTCAGATCTTTCCGGTGGAAAATATTATCGAGAAATCCGTGTTCCAAAACAAACTCCGATCGCTGGAAACCTTCGGGCAAATCCTTTCCGGTAGCTTCTTTGATTACGCGCGGACCGGCAAAACCGATAAGCGCTCCCGGTTCGGCAATATTGATGTCGCCAAGCATGGCAAAAGAGGCCGTGGTGCCTCCGGTGGTAGGATCGGTAAGTAGCGAAATATAAGGCACACGCGCTTTGTTCATTTTGGCAACGGCCGCCGAAGTTTTCACCAACTGCATCAATGAAATGGCGGCTTCCTGCATTCGCGCACCGCCCGATTTGGCAATAACGACGAGCGGAATACGGTTTTCCGCCGCATATTCCATCGCCCGCTTGATTTTTTCGCCTACAACCGAACCCATCGACCCGCCGATAAACGTAAAATCCATGGCGGCAATCAATAAGTCTTCTCCTTTCGATTTGCCTCGTGCCACCCGTACGGCATCTTTGAGTTTGGTCTTCTCCATGGCCGTTTTCAAGCGTTCGGTATATTTCTTGCTATCCTCGAATTTCAAAGGGTCTTTCGAGACCATATTCGGCCATAATTCCTCGAATTCGTTATTGTCAAACAAAATTTCGAAATATTCCTTACTGCCGATACGCAAATGATAATCATCCTCGGGGCTCACATACATATTGGCAATCAATTCGTCCCGCTCTACAATTTTTCCCGACGGTGTTTTATACCATAAACCCTTGGGAATGTCTTTCTTTTCGGACGAAGGTGTTTGAATTCCTTTTATTTTTCGCTTAAACCAGGACATAAGGCTTCTTTATTTTTCGATTTTGATGCCGTGAATATCGGGAATATCTTTCAAATCTTCAAAGGCACGGCTCAATCTTTCCACAAAACTTTTTTCTCCTTCGCGCAACCATTTACGCGGATCGTAGTATTTTTTATTGGGTTTGTCTTCGCCTTCGGGATTACCGATTTGACTTTGCAAATAATCCCAGTACTTACGGAAATACTCTCGCACCCCTTTCATAAAGGCATATTGCGTATCCGTATCGATATTCATTTTGACCACCCCGTAGGAAATGGCCTTACGGATATCTTCCAATGCCGAGCCCGATCCGCCGTGAAAAACAAAACTTACGGGCTTTTCTTCGGCCAAACCGAATTTATTGCGGATATATTCCTGACTGTTTTTCAGAATTTCGGGACGCAAAACCACATTGCCGGGCTTATAAACACCGTGCACATTACCGAAAGCGGCCGCAATGGTGAAATAATCAGAGATTTTTTTCAATTCCTCGTAGGCATATGCCACTTCTTCCGGTTGGGTATAGAGCCGTTTGTTATCCACATCCGTATTGTCCACACCGTCTTCCTCTCCGCCGGTGATTCCGAGTTCTATTTCGAGGAACATATCCATATCCGACAGTGTTTTCAGGTATTTTTTGCTGATTTCGATATTTTCTTCCAAGGGTTCCTCCGACAAATCGAGCATGTGGGAACTGAACAAGGGTTTTCCGTGTTTTTCATAGAATTTTTTTCCGAATGCTATCATCCCGTCCACCCAGGGAAGTAATTTCTTGGCGGCGTGGTCCGTATGAATTATCACGGGTACACCGTACAATTCGGCCAGTTTGTGAATATGTATGGCCCCCGTCACGGCACCCATAACCGCCGCTTGTTGATCGGTATTATCCAGGCCTTTCCCCGCATTGAAATGAGCGCCTCCGTTGGAAAATTGGATAATTACGGGAGACTGCATTTTCATCGCCGTTTCCATGGCGGCATTGATGGAATTGGATCCGACGACATTGACGGCAGGAATGGCAAATTCTTTTTCTTTGGCGTAATCAAACAAACGTTTGAGTTCTTCGCCGTATATAATTCCCGGTTTAAGTGTAAACATAACAATTGATTTTTTACTAAGGTAAAGATACGGATTTTTCAGAAAGGATAATTAATACCGAACTGCAAAATAGCATGACGGATATTGTAATCGTTAATCCAGCGTTGTCCTTCGGGTAATCCCGGATCAAAATTTTTGAAGGCCAAGTCCAAACGTATGGCAAAAAAGCTGAAATCATATCGATAACCAATACCGCTTCCTATGGCCGTTTCGTGCAAAAGGGAATACCATCCCTTGAATTTGGCTTCGCGATACGGCGTATCGTCAAAGATATTCCAGATATTTCCCGCATCGA
>CAYUQW010000181.1:0-2949 GCA_964446985.1 uncultured Flavobacteriaceae bacterium | reverse complement strand
CCGGTCATTTTCACCGTCGTACAAGCGACAATACCGTACAGCAAAAAAAGAACAAGCAAGAATTTTTTC
The DNA here is from genome assembly GCA_964446985.1 of uncultured Flavobacteriaceae bacterium. Taxonomy (GTDB): domain Bacteria; phylum Bacteroidota; class Bacteroidia; order Flavobacteriales; family Flavobacteriaceae; genus JAADED01. The sequence goes on along the minus strand of CAYUQW010000181.1, from coordinate 2,880 downwards.
ATAAGAATAATATTTAACAAATCTTAAAGCAAATATAAAAAAATCGCCCCAAACAGGACGATTTCGTTTCGCGCACTTATGAAAAGGTGCTTATTTCTTTTGAAACTTGGCGTATTTTTTACGGAATTTGTCGATACGTCCCGTCGTATCCACCAATTGCATTTTACCGGTATAGAACGGATGGGAAGTACGGCTGATTTCCACTTTTACCAAGGGATATTCCGTACCGTCCACTTCGATGGTTTCTTTGGTTTCGGCGGTGGAACGCATCAAAAATATTTCGCCGTTGGACATGTCTTTAAAAGCCACAACGCGGTAATTTTCGGGATGAATGCCTTTTTTCATGATATCGCTTTGTTTGAAATCGGTTGCAAATATACATTATTTTCGGTGATTGGCAAAAACTTTTCCAACACGATTTATAAAGCGGAAAAATCCTATTTTTGCAGGAACAAATCAAGGACAATAAACAATTATGAAAGGAAACAAAACATTTACGATGATCAAACCCGATGCCGTTTCCAAAGGTTATACGGGAGAAATTCTGGCGCAAATCACCCGCGCGGGCTTCAAGATCATAGCGCTGAAAATGACACAAATGACCCGTACGGATGCAGAGAAATTTTATGCCGTGCACAAAGAAAGACCCTTTTTCGGCGAACTGGTGGAATTTATGAGTAGCGGACCTATCGTTGCCGCCGTACTCGAAAAAGAAAACGCCGTGGAAGATTTCCGTACGCTTATCGGTTCTACGGATCCGGCCGAAGCCGCCGAAGGAACCATCCGTAAGAAATTCGCCGAAAGCAAAGGAAAAAATGCCATTCACGGCTCCGACAGCGACGAAAACGCCGCTATTGAAATAGCTTTCCACTTTGCCGGACGAGAAATTTTCGACTGATGACCGTCGGAGACGTCATTCGTTTTCTTGAAGAGGTTTATCCGCGGCAATACGCCGAAGATTTCGACAATACCGGCTTGCTTGTCGGTGATGAGAAAACGGAAGTCAAAGGCATTTTGGTCACGCACGATACGACGGACGCCGTTTTGGACGAAGCCATAGCCACAGGGAAAAACCTTATTGTCTCTTTCCACCCGTTGATTTTCAAAGGATTGAAAGCCATTACCGGTGCGGATTACGTTCAGAAAGCCGTTATCAAAGCCATCAGGCACAACATATCCGTTTATTCGCCGCATACGGCCGTGGACAATCACCATCGGGGCGTCAGTTATTTGACGGCCAAGGCTTTGGGCTTGGAAAACATCCGCATTTTGATACCCAAGCAAGGAAGCTTTATGCAATTGGTTACCTACGTTCCGCATGCGCAGGCCGAGAAGGTCCGTCAAGCGGTATTTGCCGCAGGGGCGGGAAAAATCGGCAATTACGACGAATGCAGTTTCAACATTCAAGGTACCGGTACTTTCCGGCCGGACGAATCGGCCAATCCTTTTGTCGGCGAGCGCGGCAAGCGTCACGAAGAACCCGAAACCCGTATCAGCGTGGTTTTCCCGGCGCATCTGACCTCATCCGTGCTGCGATCCATGTTGCAAGCACATCCCTACGAAGAACCGGCTTACGAAATTTTCCGGTTGGAAAATCCGCATCCCGAAATCGGTATAGGAAGTATAGGCGAATTCCCCGGGGAAATGAGCGAAGAAGATTTCCTGGCACACGTAAAGTCGGTGCTGGGGACCCCCGTTTTGCGGCATTCGTCACTGCGAGGAAAACCCGTAAAAAAAGTGGCTTTGGTAGGCGGAAGCGGGGCTTTTGCCATCGATACGGCCAAAAAACAGGGCGCCGACGCCTTCGTCTCCGGCGATTTCAAATACCACGACTTTTTCAAAGGCGGAAAAGATATGCTTCTCGTGGATGCCGGCCATTATGAAAGCGAGCGTTTCACGGCCGGAGAATTGGTGCGTATTTTATCCGAAAAATTTCCTAACTTTGCAGTCGCCGAAACCAAGGTTAACGTCAATCCTATTAATTATTACCAGCAATGACAAAAAAGAAAAAAACACAAAACCTTTCCGTTGAAGAGCAATTGCGTTTACTCTACGACTTGCAATTAATCGATTCGCGTATCCTGAAATTGGAACAGATGCGCGGCGAATTGCCTTACGAAGTAAAATATTTCGAAGACGAAATCGCAGGTCTGGAAAAAAGATTGGAACGCTATCGCGAAAACATCAACGAACTGAACAACGACATCAACCGCTATAAAGAAATCAAGGTCAAAGCCGCCAAAGAAATCGAACGCTATACGCAAATGCAAGCCAATGCCCGTAACGACCGGGAATACAAATCCTTGCAGGACGAAATCGATTTCAACGAAGGGGAAATCGTGCTGGCCGACAAACGTATCAAAGAAGCTTTGGTGCGCATAGCCCAGAACGAAAAAGACATTGCCGAACTGGAAGAAATCCTCAAAGACAAACACAAGGAATTGGACGATAAAAAAGCCGAATTGGAAAACATTATCGGCGAGACCGAACGGGAAGAAGAAGAACTGAAAAAACTCAAAGCCGAATACCGGGAAAAATTACCCGAACGCTTGCTGAAAGCTTATGACCGGCTGACCAATAAATTCAAAAACCGTTTGGCCATCGTTTCCTTCGACCAAAGCGTTTCGGGCGGATCCTATTTCGTCATTCCCCCGCAAATGCAATTGGAGGTAAGAGAACGGGAACGCATTATCGTGGATGAACATACGGGAAGAATTTTGGTTGATCCCGAACTGGCCAAGGAAGAACAGGAGCGTATGCGCGAATTGTTCAACGAAATCGGTTCGCTTATCGAATAAACGGATTTCATTAAATAACCTTTAATCCCGTGCCGTTTTGCAGGTACGGGATTTTTTATTTTCATCAAAATCAGTTATATTT
>CAYUQW010000180.1:0-3001 GCA_964446985.1 uncultured Flavobacteriaceae bacterium | reverse complement strand
TCCCGTTTGTCAATACCGGTATATCAACCTTCCCCTACTACCACAAACTACCTGCGGGAAAAAATATCTTCCCTCAAATTCAAGTAATCGTCAAAAGCGATTTTTTTCGAAAAAACAATCGTCAGCCACACATTCAAAGACGTAGAAGCAAAAATCACCACCAAAATCATAATTTGGTATTTCACCGCTACCATCGGATCGCTCCCGCCCAAAATCTGTCCCGTCATCATTCCCGGCAAGGAAATCAACCCCATAATGGCCGTGGTGGCTATCAAGGGATTAAAAGCTTTTTTCAGGGCATATCCCATAAAAGGCAATAAGGCTTCGGCGTGTGTGGCACCGTTGGCCAGTTCCCAACGGTAGGAAACCCGTTCCTCGGCAATGCGACTGAAATAGGCATCCAAAGCAATGATCACGTTTTTCAACGAATTGCCCAACAGCATCCCGGTAATAGGAATAAAATACCGGGCCGTAAAAATATTTTTCAAACCGATAATAAAACCCAGAAAATAATAATCTATCAGGACGATACTCAATAAAGTCGATAAAAATATCACGGAAAAAAACTTGCGCATTTGCAAACCCGTCCGCTTGATCACCGTGTATGTGGAAACAATGATCATCACCAATACCCAAAGAAAATTAACACGCCAATCGTCCCAACGGAAAATATATTCGAGATACAATCCCACCAACAGCAATTGCACCGTCATTCTGAGCAAAGCCCAAAGCGTGCTGCGTTCCAAACCGGTCCGGTAATACCGGAATATAATGATAGGTATAAGCATCAGCAAGTATCCCGTCGCCAACATCCAAAACGATATATCCATTGCCCCTTTCATACCGTATCGACATTTATAATTTTACCGGATTTTTCCATCCAATACTCATCGTGCGTGGCCGCCAAAACCGTTTTCCCTTCAAGCCCCAAAATATAATCGGTAATTTTGTTTTTTATGCTCTTGTTCAAAGCCGAAGTCGGTTCGTCCAACAACAAATAGGGTTTATCCAACAAAACGGCTACGGCCAAAATAATCCGCTGTTTCTGTCCGCCTGAGATTTCACGTATATCCCTGTTTAACAACTGTTTATCCAATTCAAAAACCTCAAAAACGGCATCGGTTTTTTCCTTCGTCGGTTGCTTCGACTTGTTGGCCGCAAAAGTAAAAGGCGCCCTGAACAATTCTTTCACCGAAGGGAAAACCGTAAAATGCAAGTCCTGAGGCACATAGGCAAATTTCCTCCTAATCGCCGTAATGTGCTTGGGATTTAATGTCAAATCGTCCACAATTATCTCACCCTTGAAACCGGGCAAAAAGCCGGGCAAAAGATTGAGCAAAGTCGATTTTCCACTGCCCGATGCACCCGTTACGGCCACTTTTTCGCCATCATCGATATGAAAATTAAAACCTGAAAACACCGTATGATTCGCATAAGAAAACGTTAAATTTTTAAAGATAAGCATCCGCTTACAAAATTTTTATTTATGCAAACAAAGTTAGGCAAAACAAAGCTAAACGCCTATATTTCAAACTAAGAAAAAATAATTGTAAATTTGCAGTTAAGCGTAATATGATGGATTTTGTTTTTGAAGACTGGCAACAGATCAAACGAAAAATCCGGCAATGGAAGTCGGAATGCCTGGAAATTCAGGAGCAAAACCGGGAATTACGCCGCGAAAACGCTCTTTTGAAAAACGAGTTGGAAAAGCATAAAAAATTAATATCCGAGCGGCAAGAACGGATATCCGGAAAACTTCTTTCCGAAGCGGTCGAAGAAGTTTTCGGTACGCGCGAGCAGGCCAGGAAACGGATGGATGAAATGATTTCCTCTATTGATAAAATTATAGCAAGCCTGAAAAATGACGAATAAAAAGATTTATATTAACGTAAACCTCGACGGCAAAATTTTCCGGCTGAAAATTTTACCCGAAAGGGAGGAGATCATTCGTCGATCCGTAAAGCGCCTGAATGAAGAGATCATGCAATTCCGGCAAAATTACAAAGTGGAAGATCCCGAGAAAATCCTGCTGATGGTCCTATTGAAAGAAGCGGGCGAGAAAGAATGGTTATTACACGAGAAGGATCTTTTCCTTGAAAAATGGAATGAAACGAAAACGGAAATTTTGGCGGAATTGAACGATGGTGAAATAATTGAAAAAGAACAATGAACCACAATACGGCCTACATTTATTTTATGCAGGATCCTCAACACGAACAACATACCGGGTGAGTCTCTCCGGGGAAAACAGGCTGCATCCGTCGCTTGGCGGAGAAAACCACAGGGTTTTCCGGCAGACGTTTGAACCGGAAGTTAGCCCAAATCCTACCTTTCCGGGGGATTCCGAAACCAAATAAATGTAGGCCTTTTCATAAAAAACGGATTAATTATGGAATGGATATATCTGATTTCGGCCTTAATCGCCGGGTTGGCCGCCGGTTTTTTCATCAAACGCAGTTTCGACGGAAAAGCTGCGGGAAGCATATTAAACAGAGCCAAGCATGAAGCGGAAAGAATTGTCGCCGAAGCCAAGAAAAACGCCGATGTGATCATTAAAACCGCCGAGAAAGAAGGCGATGCTCTCAAAAAGGAAAAAATTCTGCAAGCCAAGGAAAAATTCCTGGAATTAAAGGCACAACACGAAAAAGTTATTCTGGAACGCGACAGGAAAATTTCCGAAGCCGAGAAAAAAATCAAGGCCAAAGAAGCCGAATTGGCTATGGCTATCGCCCAGCACGAAAGGGAGAAAAAAGAATTGGAAACCCAAAAAAGCGAATTGGAAGAAAAAATCGAGTTTTTCAATAAGAAAAACAACGAATTGCAAAAATTACACGTCCAACAATTACAAAAACTGGAAGAAATTTCCGGTTACTCCGCCGAAGAAGCTAAAAAAGAACTCGTCGAAGCCCTCAAAGAAGATGCCGAAGCCGAAGCCATGGTGTACATTCGCGAAACCTTGGAAGAAGCCAAACTCACGGCCCAACAGGAAGCCAAGAAAATT
>CAYUQW010000179.1:0-3003 GCA_964446985.1 uncultured Flavobacteriaceae bacterium | reverse complement strand
GGTTAGAATACCGGCCTGTCACGCCGGGGGTCGCGGGTTCGAGTCCCGTCCGCACCGCAAGAAAATCCCGTCAGGAAAAGGCGGGATTTTTATTTTATAAACGTTTGACTTGAATAATTTTTGCCGGACAAACTTCTTCGGCCCGTTCCGCTTGCGGAAAAAACAAGGGGTTATCTAATTTCAACGTATAAAAACCGCGTTTTTCATAGGCATTTAAGAGAATGGCTTTCCCGTCTTTACGGGACATACGGAACAAATCCGGTGCCGATTCGACACAATAATTACAACCGATACATTTGTTTCTCAGAAGTGTGAGAATTAGTTTCAACGTGTGGAATATTTAAATTTTTCGCGAACTCTGTTGAGCACTTCGTCAGCCTTTACTTTGGCTTTTTTGGCGCCCGATTGCAATATATCTTCTATTAATTGCGGATTTTGGACATATTCATTGAATTTTTCCCTTTCCTTACCGAAAATTTCGATAATGAGTTCGAAAAGGGCTTGTTTGGCGTGTCCGTAACCGTAACCGCCGGCCAGATATTTTTGTCGCATTTCTTCGGTTTGTTCCGGCGTGGCCAACAATTTGTACAAGGCGAAAACATTGCAGCTATCCGGATTTTTGGGTTCTTCCAACGGTGTGCTATCGGTTACGATGCGCATGATTTGCTTGCGTAATTTTTTATCGGGCAGGAAAATATCGATGATATTGTCACGGGATTTGCTCATTTTGTTTCCGTCGATACCGGGGACATACATGGTGTCTTTTTTCAATTTGATTTCGGGCACGACGAAGGTTTCGCCCATAATCCGGTTGAATTTTTGTGCAACGTCACGCGTCATTTCCAGATGTTGTTTTTGATCCTTACCGACGGGCACAACATCCGCATCGTATAACAAAATATCGGCAGCCATCAACATGGGGTAGGTGAACAGACCGACATTGACATCTTCCAACCTGTCGGCTTTGTCTTTGAACGAATGCGCCAATGTCAGGCGTTGATAAGGAAAAAAAGTGCTCAGATACCACGCCAATTCCGTTACCTGAGGCACATCCGATTGTCGGTAGAAAACGGTTTTTTCCGGATCCAAGCCGAATGCCAGCCAAGCCGCCGCGGTGTTAATGGTATTATTGTAGAGTTCTTCGCCTGATTTGATTTGTGTCAGTGAATGCATATCGGCAATGAACAGGTAGGATTCGTTTTCCGGTTTTTTCGCTTCTTCGAGTGCCGGAATAATCGCGCCGAGAATGTTACCGAGGTGAGGTCGCCCGGTGCTCTGGATGCCGGTTAAAATCCTTGCCATAAAAATTATGTATTTTTGTGAGCAAAGATAATGGTTTTTTCAGGCTTATGCGGATACGGAAATTGATCGGTCATATTTTTCGAAGTATTTGGAAAATTTGGGGATTGACGGCGGCTTACGTGCCGGTGGTTGTATTGTCTCCGCTATTGATTTTATTAATTGCTTTTTTCCCGTACCGCTATTTTTGGTACATAGAACGATTTTGGGCTAAATGGATTTTGTTCGCTATGGGATTTCGCTTGCAACGCATTCCCAAGCAACCGGATTATGATCCGAAACGGCAATACATCATCATTGCCAACCATACGTCGATGATAGACATTCCGGTAGTATTGGCGGCCGTCAACATGCCCGTAACCTTTGTAGGAAAGGCGGAATTGGCTCGTTATCCCGTTTTCGGTTATGTGTACAGAAAGACGAATGTTTTGGTGAACCGTCGTTCGTTGGAAAGCCGTAAAAAGGTTTATGACGAAACGGAAAAATTTATCAGGGCAGGGGTCAGTATAGTTATTTTTCCCGAAGGCGGTGTTCCCGACGACACGTCTTTGATTTTGGCACCTTTCAAAGCCGGAGCCTTCCGGATGGCTATCGAACACAAACTGCCTGTTTTGCCTTTGGTGCTGTATGACGATAAAAAACGGCTTCCTTATGATTTTTTTGTAGGAGGGCCGGGAAAATTGAGGGTCGAATTTTTGCCCGTTATCGAAACGGAAAAACTGCAACCGGAAGAATGGAACGATTTGCGCGATTATGCCTATACATTAATCTATAACAAACTGGCCGGGCAGGATTTGGCCGATAAAAAATTGATTTTTCAATCCGATTTGTCTTGATACATTCCGATAAACATAAAAGAAATAAAGTTCTGATTACCGGAGGCACGGGCTTGGTGGGAAGTCATATTTTAATGCGTTTTGCATCCGAAAACATTCCCGTTTGGGCCACCTTTCGCTCGGAACCGTCCAAAGAAAAAACCTTGCATGTTTTTAGGCTCTATGACAAAGCGGATTTGTTCGAGCGGATCAATTGGATAAAAGGCGACATAACATTTCCCGATTTCGCGGATGATTTGGCCGGTGAAATCGATACCGTTATTCACGCGGCGGGATATGTTTCGTTTAATCCGCGTAAGCGAAAACGGATGTTGCAGACCAATTACGAAGGAACCGCCAATTTGGTCAATACGGCGCTGAAACACGGAATTCCATATTTTGTTTACGTAAGTTCGATTGCAGCACTGGGCGGGCAGTCGCACCGGCATACGGAAAAAGATATTTGGTCGTGGACAAAGCCGCATACGCCTTATGCCGCTTCGAAGTTTTTGGGAGAGACCGAAGTCTGGCGGGGGATGGAGGAAGGGCTGAAGGCGGTGATTGTAAACCCGTCGGTGGTGATCGGTCCGGGGTTCTGGAATTACGGCACCGGTGAAATATTCCGGAAAATATATCAAGGCAAGTTAAAGTATTTTTTCCCGGGTGTAACCGGTTATGTGGATGTGCGTGACGTGGCCGAAATTATTTTCCGTTTGTATGAACAACGTATTTCATCGGAAAGATTTATTTTGAACGAAGGGGATTATGCGTTCGGATTTATATTGGAAAAAATAGCGCATTGTTTGGAAGTCCGGCCTCCTTCGAGAACTTTGGGGAAAGGTTTCTTAAAAAGCCTGGTTGCGCTCATAAATATCCCCGGAAAACTCAC
>CAYUQW010000178.1:0-3017 GCA_964446985.1 uncultured Flavobacteriaceae bacterium | reverse complement strand
AATTATTCAGCGCTCCTTGTTCAATCCAGGTTTTGATCAGATTTTTCTGCGTGGACGATAACGAGCCGCCCAACGGCATATTGCTACCGTAGGCTCCGGATCCGTCGATTTTTTTATACAAAACGGAATGCTCGGGATCGCCGGGTTTTACCCGCAATGCAGGATAACCGCTGGCTTGGACGTTCACCAAATTGTTATATGACTGTCCGGCCCGTAAATCCAAATTACCGGAACTCGGATGACACGAAGTACAATTTTGATCGAAAATCGGTTGGATGTCATTGGAGAATGAAACCGGGGAGTTATTATCCTCGGGCTCCTGAGGTCCTTGGTCTTTTTTGCAAGCCTGCAATGCCAACAAAGCTATCAACAATAATGCAAATATTTTTTTCATAACAATTGATTTTTTGATTTTTAAAAATAACGAATTAAGTTAAAACCTAATGCCAAGCCTTCACGACCGGGTCGAAAAGTGTTATTAGTCAAGATGTTTCCCGGCAAAATTTCCTGGGAATTACCCAATGTTATTTGAAATACATGTTTGCCGCTACTACTGATTTCATAGGCAATTGCCAAGGGCATCGTTCTTTTTCGGTTTACCCAGACACCTTCAAGCAAAAGGTGCGACATCATTCCGGTTTTATACTGCAACACAAACGGGATAGAGACATACGCATTCTTTTCCGCCAAAGGCGCCAGATTACGCCAAGTAAAACCCAAACCGATTTCTCCCGACAATCTACGGGACAACCGGCCTCCGGCAAATACCTGTGTATGATAAATCAATCGATGAACGAAATCATACGCGAAAGGGCGACCGTCGGCAAACAGTGTGCCTTCGGGATAAGCCGGTGTTTTTTCGGACGTAAATGCCGTATTATGATACAAAACAATGCTAAAAGGAAATTTCGCGGATGGGGAGAACAGGCGGTATTTCAGACTGAAATCGTAGTATTTTCCGTAGCGCGTCCGCCCTATTTCCGCTTGAAGCCCGCGCATCAACCGGAAGGCGAACGAAAAACGGATATTGGAAGCCAAATCCAATCCGAGAAAATTGCGCCACAATCCTTCATCAGCCCGGACAGGACCGAAGCGGTGCTGAATAACCAATGCCCATTGCTTTTCGGGCAAAAAAGTCGTCGTCGGTTCATTAACGGCATAAATAAAAGGAAATGCCGGCAATTGCAATCCGTAAGTAAGTTTCTCCGTCTTCTTTGTTTCTATCCCTTCGGATTTTTCTTTATTTCCCAGCGTACGGATATAAGCCACGACCTGCCAACGTTCTTGTTCGGTAAGCACATTGGCATAGGAAGCCATCATACCTTTTCCGTGCGTAATTTTCCAGAAAATCTCCCCGTCGGTCTGGTTTTGCACTTTCGCTGAGGTCAGGTCGGCCGGCGGAGGATTTAGGGACTTTCGCATCACCGGATCGCCTTTTCCGTCAATACCGTGGCAAGCCGCACAAAGTTTCCCGAAAATTTTCCGTCCTTGCGCCACTGCAATTGCATCCGGCACACCGTAAGGATTTTTCAGGTGTTTTGCCTCCGGCGGTGCCTGCCAATCCTGCGCATTGGCATATATAAAAATCCACAGAAACAGTAAAGAAAGTTTTAATTTCATTGGAAAATCAAATGTGGATAGCTTCACCGTATGCATCGGCCACGGCCTCCATAATCGCTTCGCTCATCGTGGGATGCGGATGTACGGATTTCAATAACGTGTAACCCGTTGCTTCGGCTTTGCGCGCCGCCACTATTTCGGCAATCATTTCCGTAACATTGGCACCGATCATATGCGCTCCGAGAATTTCATCGTATTTTTTATCGATAATGATCTTGACAAATCCTTCCGGTTTACCGGCCGCTTTGGCTTTTCCGCTGGCCGTAAAAGGAAATTTTCCCACAAGGACATCATAACCCTTTTCCTTGGCTTGTTCTTCGGTAAACCCGACCGATGCTATCTCCGGTGAAGTGTAAATATTGGAAGGAATATTGTTGTAATCTACCGGTTCTACATCCAATCCTTTGATATGCTCGATACACGCAATTCCTTCGGCGGAAGCCACGTGAGCCAAAGCCGGCGTATCGATTACATCGCCTATGGCATAATATCCTTCGACATTTGTCCTGTAAAATTCATCCACTTTGATTTTTCCGTTTTCCGTCGCTATACCGGTTTCTTCCAGGCCCAGATTTTCGATATTAGCACGGATACCCACGGCACTCAATACCACGTCGGCTTGCAATGCATCCTCGCCTTTTTTGTTCTTATAGAAAATTTTCACGCCTTCCCCGGACGTGTCGGCTCCGGTAACCTCCGTCGCGGTCAACACTTTTATTTTGGCTTTCTTGAACACACGTTCCAATTGCTTGGAAACCTCCGCATCTTCCGTCGGCACCAAGCGCGGCAGATATTCCACAATGGTCACTTTCGTACCGATACTGTTATAGAAATGGGCCATTTCCACACCGATAGCCCCCGATCCGACGATAATCATACTTTCCGGTTGCTTTTCCAAGGTCAGCGCCTGACGGTAACCGATAATTTTCTCGCCGTCAACAGGCAAAAAGGGTAACTCGCGCGCACGTGCACCCGTGGCAATCAAAATATGATCGGCTTCGAAAGTACCGTCCAATCCGTCCTTGAACGTAACATACACTTTTTTTCCCGGCAAAACCTTCGCCGTACCGTAAATGACCTGTATATTGTTTTTGCGCATCAAAAAATCAACCCCTTTGCTCATTGCCCCGGCCACATCGCGACTTCTTTTGATAATCGCGGGAAAATCCGGATTTGCTTCTCCTATCGTAATTCCATAAGCAGAAGCGTGATTGGCATAATTCATAACCTCGGCACTTTTGAGCAATGCTTTGGTGGGAATACAACCCCAATTCAGACATACGCCGCCGAGATTTTCTTTTTCGATAATTGCGGTTTTCATCCCCAACTGGGCCGCCCGGATAGCCGAAACATATCCGCCGGGACCGCTTCCTATGACGATTAAATCGAATTTCATA
>CAYUQW010000177.1:0-3068 GCA_964446985.1 uncultured Flavobacteriaceae bacterium | reverse complement strand
TTAATCAAAGAACGGTAATTTTTGCAAAATCAGCCTATAATTTTTTGTAACTTCGCGAAAGAAAAAATTGCCCGATGTGGAACATTTTTCGTAAAGAAATCTCAACACTGTTATCATCCGTTACCGGGCTGGGCGTTATTCTCTTGTTCCTCGTGATACTGTCGCTTTTTCTTTGGTATATGGACGGAGCATACAATATTTTATACGGCGGTTATGCCGAATTGAGTTCTTTTTTCAATCTGGCCCCATGGCTGCTGCTTTTTGTTATCCCGGCCGTGGGAATGCGAAGCTTTTCCGAGGAATATCAAACGGGAACGATTGAAGTTTTACTGACCAAACCCGTCGGAGAATTCAAGGTCATATCGGGAAAATTCCTGGCTGTTTGGGTCTTTTCGATCATCATGATTCTACCGACAATCGTCTATGTTTATGCCTTGAAATCACTTTCCCTGCCGGGCGACCATCCCGATTACGGTGTTATTGCTTCGGGATACATAGGCCTTTTATTGCTTTCGGCTGTCTTTTCCGCCGCTTCGGTGGCCGTATCCGCCTTCACCAAAAGCCAAATGGTGGCTTTCATCGGTGCTGTGTCCCTGCTGTTTTTGTTATATTTCGGATTATACGGCCTGGGTAATTTCAATTTGTTCGGCGGATTGGACTATTGGCTGCGTTCCTTTGCTTTGATGAGTATTTTCGACCGGTTTTCCCGCGGATTGATATATATGCGAGATATTGCCCTATTGCTTCTCTGGACAATTTTGTTCCTTAAAACGGCCGAATTTTTTGTTCGTCATAAAAAAGTATGAGAAAATATACCTATATCATATTATCCCTGATTTTAGTCCTCGCTTTGTTTTCGAAAAAGAGATTCGATTTTACCTCCGATCATCGCTATACGCTCGCCAATACGACGCATCATATATTGACATCCGTCCGGGAACCCTTGCATATTACCGTCTATCTCAAAGGCGATTTCCCTTCCTACTTCAAAAAATTACAATATGAAACCGCGGCTTTGTTGGAACAATTCCGTGCATTGAATCCCCGTATAACTTATACATTTGTCAATCCCTTGGAAAAAAAAGGATTGGCCGACAAATTAAAAAAAGCAGGCATGACACCCGCCGAAATAACGGTGCAACAAAAGGACCGCCTGCAAACCATACCCGTATTTCCTTGGGCCGAAATCAGTTATGATAATAAAAAATTACATTTTCCGCTTTTGGTTAATACGGGAGGAATTCCGGTTGAAGAACAAATAAACCGAAGTATCGAACGACTCGAATATGCCTTTACCTACAATATTCACAAACTGACCCGAAAACAAAAACCGGCCATTGCCATCCTGAAAGGGAACGGTGAGTTGGAAGATATTTATATAGCCGATTTTCTGCGTACACTTCATGATTTCTATCGTCTTGCCCCTTTTACACTGGACAGTGTGGCGACAAACCCGTCCGGCACATTGGAGGAATTGAAAAAATTCGATTTGGTCATCATTGCCAAACCGCAGAAAGCTTTCACCCATGCGGAAAAATTCACTTTGGATCAATACCTGATGCACGGCGGCACCATGTTGATGCTTATCGATCCGGTTAAAGCCAATAAAGACACGTTGATGTTTCACCATCGCACGTATGCCCTCAATGCCGAATTGAATCTGACCGATTGGCTCTTTGCCTATGGTGTTCGTCCCGAGCCCGTGCTTGTCAAAGACTTGCAAGCGGCACCCGTTGCCATCGAAGTCGGAAAAGTGGGGAAAAATCCGCAATTGGAGAATTTTCCCTGGTTTTATGCACCGTTGGTACAACCCAATCCGCATCATCCGGTAGGAAAAAATACCGGAAAAGTCAAATTGGATTTTGTCAGTTTGCTGGATACCCTGCCGCGCGGACCCCGGAAGACCGTTTTGCTGGAAAGTTCGCCCTACACGCAAGTTATCGGTGTGCCCGTGCAAATCAATTTCGAAGAAATCGCCAAAAAACCCGATGTCAATGCTTACCATGCAGGCAAAAAAATTTTCGGAATTCTGTTGGAAGGCATTTTCAAATCGGCTTATGCCAATCGTGTTAAGCCCTTTAAAACCGATGTTAAAGATTCGGCACGCACGAAAATGATACTGATTGCCGACGGCGATATTATCAAAAACGATGTCATCAAAGGTCGTCCCCTGCCGCTAGGTTTGGATAAATGGAGCCGCATGCAATTCGACAACAAAAATTTTCTCCTGAACGCCGTCAATTATCTGACGGATAAAAACGGTCTTTTCTTACTGAACAATAAAGTGATCCACATGGCCCTTATTGATAAAAACAAAGCTGTGGCCGAAGGGACATTTTGGCGGCGGATAAATATGTTCGTTCCGGTTTTGCTTATCTTGCTTCCGCTACTGTTTTTCCGCTACAAGCGCCAAAAAAAATACACGCGTCCGTTATGATTTACCGTTTCCCCGAACCGCTTGTCGAGGGTATTTTTCTGAAAAGGGAAAAACGTTTTCTGGCTCATGTACAATTGCCCACGGGCGAAAAAGTAATCGCTCATTCCACCAATACCGGCAGTTTGAAATCCTGCCTGATTCCCGGCGCTCCCGTATTGTTATCTCCCGTACGGAATCCCTCCAGAAAAACACGTTTCACCTGGGAAGCCATTCGCATAGGAGACACTTGGGTCGGAGTTAATACGCAGATACCAAACAAACTGGTGTACCTTGCATTGCAAAACCGCCAATTACCGGAATTTGAGAAATTCGATAAAATCCGTAAAGAGGTCACCTTTGCCAACAGCAGGTTCGATATTTACATGGAAAACGGCCGGGAAAAATTGTTTGCCGAGATTAAAAACGTCACCTACCGGGAAGGAGAGTACGCGCTTTTCCCCGATGCACCCACATCCAGGGGACTCAAACATTTATACGAGTTAATCCGCGCACTGGAAGAAGGCTACCGGGCCGCAATGATATATATCGTTCCCCGGACGGATACCGAAATTTTTGCCCCGGCCGCCGACATCCATCCCGAATATGCCCGCGTACTTAGGGAAGCACACCAAAAAGGCTTGGAGATATATCC
>CAYUQW010000176.1:0-3100 GCA_964446985.1 uncultured Flavobacteriaceae bacterium | reverse complement strand
TTCAGGACAAAGATTATTTGGTGGAAATGATTAAAGAAATGGATTATAATTTGCTGGTGAACGAAAAAGCCACTTTGTTCGAATCGGGTGAAGATTATCAGGTTTATCACGATCTTAAAAAAGACACTTGGATCAAAAAAACGTTTTTGATAGACCATCCCGTGCTCATTAAATATGACACTATAGAAAAAATTCACTGGAAAATAACTTCCGAAAGGAAAAAAATAAACGGTTTGACCGCCATCAAAGCAACGGGTGTCTATAAAAACAAACCGGTTACGGCATGGTTTACCCCGGATTTGCCGATTGATGCGGGACCGGAATTTTTTCACGGCTTGCCGGGCTTGATCCTGAGCATTCATTGGAGCGATTATATTTATCAGGCTAAGAAAATCAAAAAAACGAAAGTTCATATTTCCAAACCCGAAGCACCGGAAGTTTTGACCGAAAAGGAATATACGGATTATTTAAACAAACACACGCAATCATTCGGCGGAAACAATGGAATAAAAATGATTATCATTCGTCAATAATGCATAAGGAGAGGTGCGAAGAATCCTGTTTGGAATAATCATATTTTCGGTTTATTTCCCTGCCGTTGCCCAAATACACATCCGGGGCGCGGTAACGGATTCACAAAATACAGGTTTGGAGGCTTCCGTTTATGTGACGGACAGTTCCAAGCATTATGTTACCCATACAAAAACCGGCGCGGACGGAAAATTTCAACTACAACTGCCTGTCCGGGGAAAATACGGATTTTATGTCTCATCTTTCGGATACGAGAGTTTGGATACCTTGATTTATATCGGAGAAAACCCTGCACCGTTGCATTTCAAATTGCATCTTAAATCGGAAAATCTCAATGACATTGTCATTAAAGTAAATCAATATGAAAAAATTTACAAGGGCGATACGGTTAAATACAACTTAAAGGCCGTCAGGGACGGATCGGAGAAAAATTTAAAAGATTTGATCGGGAAAATTCCCGGCTTGGAAGTCAACGGGAACAATATAAAAGCCAACGGAAAAAATATAGATTATTTATTGATTAACGGCAAAAATCTGTTTGACCGGAACAAAAAAATCGCCCTTGACAATATCGATGCGAAGGATGTAAGCGGCATAGAATTATACAAAAATTACAAAGATCCGTTTTCCATTCTGCCTTCCGACATGCCGACGGGAGAATCGGCGTTAAATATCAAACTGGATAAGCATCTACAAAACAAAATCACGGGGAAAATCACCGTAACACCGGGCGTAAAGCGTAAATATTTCCTTCACGATAAAACCTATTTTCTTTCGGACGACAAGATAGTTTTTTCCACTTTGCAATGGGCCAACACCGGACAAGAGGCCATGAATTTGAACGATTACCTGAACCTGATGCTTCAATCCGGAGAAACCAATTTGGAAATACCGCCTTTTTTAACGGATAATAACTTGCAATCGGCGAAGATTTCACGTTTCGGATCTTTGCATTTTGTTAAGGAATGGGCGAATTTATCGAGGATAAGGGCATACTTGATTTTTAACAGTAGCAATATTTTTTCCCGCTTGGAAAACCGGCGTATTTTTTATGATCAACATCTGGGGGAATTCCGGGAGCGGAAGACAAACGCTTCGTTCAACCGCTTTTTGACCGGGTTTATTCATTGGGAAAAGAAAATAAACGACCGTTTTAAAACGGATTTGAAGTTCGAAACCAATCAATGGTTGCAAAATTCGGACGGTTACGGGCTTCTAACGCTTTCCGGATATTCTCAAAAAACCAACCGCGACAACATTTCCGGTAATTTGCAATGGACATCGGATTACAGGATAAATCCGCGGGCATACCTTACTTACCGTCTAAAATTGCGGCGAAAAAACAGCCCTGTAAATTTGCAAGCGGATTTATTACCCTCACAAGGTTTTGTTACGCAAAAGAAGAACGTCAAATCCTTCGAGTGGTCACAAGCTTTTTCATTAAAATTAAAACCCGAAAGACATCATTACTTGAACATTCACGCCGGCATTTCCGGTAACAGATTACAATACAACCTACACGCGAAGCCGGATACGGTCCGCGACATTACAAACCGTTCGTATGTTTTACACAAAAAAATCACGGCGAACTATACGTTCAGGTATAAACATTGGCTTTTGAGTCCCGGGGTAAATTATGAATTCGTTACGTATTTCAACGAAGATTACCCGCGTTTCGATAAAGCGTTTTTCTATCCGTCCCTAAAAATGAGCGTTAACAACCGCCTGGCGATTCTCAGCTTTTCGTTCGACCGGCGCATTATTCCCGTGTCATACGATTACTGGGAAGGACGGAGCGGTTTCGTAAATTACAACACCTATTATATTTCTCATTACAAGCCGGAAATTTTCGGCGCTTTTTCCTATTGGAACGTAAGCATTTACTCAAAAAGGCTTTATCCGGGATTATATCTGTTTCTTTCGTATGGCAACACCGAAGAAATCAATTCGAACAAAAATTATCTTTCCTTATACGGGAATTTTTATATCAAAAACATCATTGCGGGCCTGCCCGAAAAGCGACAAAGTGTGTATTTCATATCCGAAAAAAAATTTTTCAAGCCGGGCATTTCAACGAAATTCAAATACAATCACACACAATTGAAAGGGTTTCTTTACACACCCGCCGGTTCGATGCCGGTCCGGTCGGTCATCAACGATTTTTATGCGGAAATGACCTACGGACGCATAAAAAAACCTTTAAAATTATCCGTAACGGCCGGGCGTAAAACCACCCTGCGATATTTTGCGGACACCTTGCTGACCGTCCGGGATTTTTCCTTGGAATCCAAAGCCGGTTACGTCAAAAAACGGTTCGAAACATCCGTGTCTTTCAAGTATCTTTCGGAAAAATCGACATACACCCGGAGGAATGAAGTTTTTTTCGATTTCGATTTTCTGCTGCGCATAACTCCCCGGCTGGATTTTACGCTACGCTCGCGTGATTTTTTCCGGCTTAATCCCTGGCAAAGCACACAGGTGGAAATGAAGGAAAATTATACGTATGTCCAATCGATTTACCGGATGCCCGGATACATTTTGGCAGGTTTTACGTTTTCCTATTGATTTT
>CAYUQW010000175.1:0-3108 GCA_964446985.1 uncultured Flavobacteriaceae bacterium | reverse complement strand
CGCAAAAGAAATATTCAGGTTGGAAAAGTTTTATCAAAGATAATCCCGGAAAAATCGGATAACTTAAAGTTTAAGCCGTCAGACCGATAGAATCTGCCAATTATATTTTCCGCTTGCTTATGATTTTATTGTAGGAGAGAAAAAATCCGTATTTTACGAATTCTCCGGGCGCTCAAACATGCGGTTTTTTTGTCAAATCGTAAAATTCCTTAACCGGACTGAACACGCTTAGGGGAACTTCCATAAAAATACTAATCCAATCGTACATTGCGCCGTTCCATAAGCCGGGATGTTCATAGACTTTCACGGGTTTACCTTTATATGTTTTTTCCGTAACAAAGCCGGTACCGGGCTTGACGAATTGAGACAGGTCAAAGAAAGCGCCCTTAAAATCTTTCAGGTAAACAGCCATGAAAACAGGATTGAAATGCGTGGCTTGTCCGAGAATTTCCGCCTGGTTTTCGTCCTTGGTATCGATCTGACTTTTTTCTACAATCTGCAAACTTTTCCGTCCGTTTTCGTCTTCAACCCAAAAAGGTCCGCCGCCGGGTTCACCCGTATTGGGCACCATTCCGGCCACACGAACGGGACGGTTCAATTTATAGAACAAATACCGCCGCTTGTGCGAAGCCGGCAAGCTATCGAACCCTTCAATCAATGGCAAATGCAATGTTCCGGTGACATATTCCGTAATTTTTTGCAACTCTTGTCCGGTGGGTTTGAGATTCTCCAGCGCCCATAAATGTCCGTGAACCGTTTCGACAATCTCCAACAATTTTCCGCCCAATACTTTGTAATACAAATAGGTATCCGACTTATATTCGTCCCTTTGAACATTGTCGATATTTTTAATAAAGAGCATTTCCCGCCCGGGTTTTAGCAAATTCCGTATGAGTGAACCGTGCCCGCCGGGTCTGAAAATCAGCTTTCCTTCTTCATCGCGAACGGGATTGTTGTTTTCGTCGATCATAATGGTATCCGTGGACGGATCTTGATAAGAATAACTTATTTCCACGGGAAAAATTTCCTGGCGTTTTTTCGATTCGCTTTCGAACAAAAATTCTTTTTCGGGATTGACGGTAAAATGTACGGGCAAGGCTTTTCCTTCTTTATTTGCAAGGGCTCGGGCTTCGACCAGATGTTCGGCAAAAGCCGTACGGATGTCTTTCTCGTACCGGTGGAACAAGACAAGGGCTTTGGGCATTTCGCCGTAATTCATTCCGTCCGGATCGAGCAATGCGTCGATCATCATACGTTTTTGTTCATCGTCGCCGGCCGTTTCAAAGGCGGGATATAGTTTTTTTGTAGTCTCAATCCATTTGTCGTAAAAAGCCAACAGAGGGAATTTTTCTTCCCAATGTGCGCATTTGCTCAAGCCGGTCAGCCGGATAATTTCGTCGAAACTTTTATCCGGATTTTCCTTGAAAGCTTGGGCCATACGAAAACAATCCCGGAACATTCGCGTAGCCGCTCCCGAAGCGGGGACAAACTTTCCTATGCGGAATTTTTCTCTTTTTTCTTCGAAATATTTCGACAGTCGCAATCGTTCGCTTTCGTCGGTTATTTCAATGCCGTTACCCGGTACGGCAGGTCCGGTCAATTTTTGCCAAGGTGTTCCTTGCTTCAGTGTTTTCAGTTGCAGGGCGATATCGTCCAATGAAATCCCGCGTTTTTCAAACACGGCAATATCTTCGCCCGAAAAGGCTTTGTTGTCTTTCATAAAACGTATTATGCGGTTAACTTTTTCCAATCTTTCTTCGTGCGATCCTTTCAAAAGGATGTACGGCCGCCCGGTTTTCTTCAGCATATCCTCGAATAACCGGAACATTTCTTCGCGTTCATTAGGTTTGTCACGTAGATCGTCCTTTTCCCAGGGAACGTCGATGTATGTAAGGAAATACAAGTCATACCGGTTTTTCAGGGCCGCCTCCATCAGCCAATCTTCGATAAATCCGTAGTAAGCTTGCGAATAAACGGCGGTTTCCAGCAAGTCGGTATCCAGGAAGAGAAAATCTTCGGCTTCTTTTGTCCGCCGGTTTTCCAATGCCATTTGTCCGCGGGCAATGGGGTACAAATCCTCCGGAGCGCATATTTCTCCCGATTCATCCCATTTTTTTTGCAGATATTCCCGGGCATATTCGGGGACCCAAGCCGTCCCGTGTATTTTTGCCAAATCACGTGCCAGCGTCGTTTTTCCGGTCGATTCGGGGCCGAAAAAAACAAATTTTATGACGTTTGAAGGGACTTGCCCGATTCCGTTTTCCATCTTTTTTTCCATTCGTGCAAACCTTGAACGGCCAAAATTAAGAAAATAAAATATTGAATACCCGTAAATCCGTATCCTTTTATGAAATACAGCGGAATGGAAACAATATTCAAGGCAATCCACAGGTGCCAGTTTTCCAGTTTTTTCATCGCCATCAGCCACATAGCCGCCATAGCGGCCGCCGTGGTGAACGTGTCCAAAAAGGGCGTAATTTTTTGTAATTCTTTCACGTCAGGTTTGAAATGCATAAGAAAATACTCCCGGAATGATGTCCACCCGTTAAATTCCGGAATAACTTTATAATGCCGGTAAACGGCCAAAACAAAAACGGCCGTTACTATAAATATTGCAGTAGTAATGAGCCAATCGCGCATATTTGCTCTCGTAATGATGCGTTCTTTGTGAGTTTTATCCACAGGTTTGAGCCACATATACCATCCGTAAATGCTCATCAGCGTGTAGTAAATATTGATAATCAAATCTCCGTACAATTGCCACCGGGACAACAAATACACATAAATGCTTGTCGAGATAATGCCTACGGGATAGACCAAAATATTTTCTTTCTTGGCATACCAAACACTCAAAATGCCCAGGAATGCGGCCGTGAATTCCAGTATAATATAGATTGCCGGCGTATGGCGGTACGGATCGATAAAGAAATCAATCAATTGCTCCATCGAGATCAAAAAATTTCCCGCAAGATAAAGCATAATTTCATATCCGGCGATATTTTTCAGGGGTGCTTTGTTAGAAAATGTTAAACGTTAAACGGTAAAATTAACGGTTAAGTTCCTTGTCAATGATTTTACGTACGATAAGAAATATAAGCGGTAAGAAAA
>CAYUQW010000174.1:0-3122 GCA_964446985.1 uncultured Flavobacteriaceae bacterium | reverse complement strand
TGGCCAAATCCGGGGTGAGATTGGTCAATCCCTGTTGGTATTGCACGTTCAGATAGATATTTTTAATGCTGTAGCCGAAACCTACCGTAAAGCCCAAATCCAATTGATTGAAATAGCGTAACAAGGGCGTATCCTGATTTTGTATGTCGTTCAAATCGATAGGCGCTTGTCCGTTTACCGGTATCATATTTTGGGTATCGTCCAAACTCAGCGTGGAATTATCGTTAAAGACAATGTCGAGATTGTATTTTTCCATTCCGCCCAAAGCATAGCCCAGATAAGCACCCGCATTGACATTTAATCCGTTGAATGCATTGTAGTAGAGGCTGACGGGAACCTGAATGTATTGTAAAGCCACTTTCCAGTCCCCCGCGATGCTTTTGATGTCGTTGTATTTTTGTTTGAATTGATTCAAATCCACATTATACCCCTTTTGTGCATATTCCACGGCGGTTCTCACGCCCATCAAATCTTTCATAAATTCATATTCCAAGGTAACACCACCGCTGAAATTCAATGTGCGTGATGTAGGCATTTCCAAATCCCGGACATTGGACGTGGCTTGCATATTGACATCGGTAGCCATAATTCCGAGTTTGAGACCCAAACGTACTTGGGCGGTTGTCAGGCCGAAGGACATGATAATTAACAATACTGCAAGTTTTGTTTTCATAGTCAAAAAATTTTTATTTCGGTATGACAAACCTATATCAAATGATCTTAGGTTGTATGCGTTATTTAACGAAATACATTTCTGATTTAACGAAATACCCGTTTCATTCGATAAACGTCCCTTTTATCCGCTTTTTTGTAAACAAGTTTGAACGGATGTAAATAATAAATGTAAAAAAGACGGAAAAGAATTTCCGCCTTGAGTTGTACCGGATGGATTAAGATTCACATTAGGAAATTCTCTTTAAAATTTTGACGGCTTCGGCCGGATTGTTATGTTTGAAAATATAACTGCCGGCCACCAAAACATCGGCGCCCATTTCCAAGAGTTTCGACGCGTTATCGTCGTTCACGCCGCCGTCCACTTCGATCAGCGCTTTGGCGCCGTTTCTTTCGATCATTTGTTTGGCTTCGTAGATTTTTTTGTAGGAGCGAAGGATAAATTCCTGGCCGCCGAACCCCGGATTGACCGACATAATCAGCACCAAATCAATATCGTTGATAATGTCTTCCAAGATATGCACGGGCGTTGCGGGATTTAAGGCCACACCGGCTTTGACGCCCTTGCGTTTTATTTTTTGAATACAACGGTGAAGGTGGGCGGTTGCTTCCCAATGAACGGTAATACCGTCGGCACCGGCATCCGCAAAAGCTTCGACATATTTCCCCGGTTGCTCGATCATCAAATGCACATCGAAAAATTTTTTCGTATAAGGACGCATCGCACGGATAAAATCCATACCGAAAGTGATATTCGGTACGAAATGACCGTCCATCACATCCCAATGTATCCAATCCGCTTCACTTTGGTCGAGCATAGTCAAGATTTCGGCCATACGCGAAAAATCGGCCGACAAAACCGAAGGCGCCACCAAATGTTTCTTCATACGTTTATTGTTTTACCGGCGTGTTTTTCAAAGTCTCCAACAAATAATTCCAGAATTTTTTCACCGAAGGAATATTGACCCTTTCGTCGGGCGAGTGAGCGCCTTCGATGGTCGGACCGAAAGAAATGGCATCCACACCGGGATATTTCGAGATCAAAATGCCGCATTCCAATCCGGCATGACAAGCTTCCACCAGAGGTTTTTCCCCGAACATTTTTTCGTACAAATCCGTCATTACGTGCAAAATGCGTGAGTCCGGATTCGGTTCCCATCCCGGATAATCGCCGGCGGTTTCCACACGGTATCCGGCCAATTCGAAAACGCTTGTCAGCGCATTCACCAAATCTTTTTTGGTGGATTCCACCGACGAACGCGTCAAATTACCTATGGTAATCCGGCCGTTATTCACCTTGACTTGTGCCACATTGTTGGAAGTTTCCACCAAATCGGGAATATCGGGGCTCATTCGATATACACCGTTATGAGCACCGTAAACCGCACGCACCAATTTTCCGGCGTCGGTTTTGTTCATCACCTCTTGCGGCATATCCGTTTCATCGATCAGTATTTGCAAATCCGGATCCTGTTTTTTCTGTTCGTGCTTGATATCTTTGCGCAAAGCTTCCAATTCCTTCATCACCGCATCGAATTCACCGGCAGGGATCACGGCTGTTGCTTCGCTTTCGCGCGGTATGGCATTGCGCAGTCCGCCTCCGTTGATCCGGGCAATCGTTCCGCCGTGGCGGATAATCACGTACAGCAACCGGTTCATAATTTTATTTGCATTCCCGCGGTACAAGTGAATGTCCATCCCCGAATGACCGCCGGTCAACCCTTTGACAAAAAGGTGAATAGATTTGTTCTCTCCTTCCGGTTTTTCGATAGCATATTGCCCGTAAGCGGTTACGTCGATACCGCCGGCACAACCGATATCCAGTTCCTTATCGTTTTCCGTATCCAAGTTGAGTAAAATTTTTCCTTTCAGCAGTCCCGGTTCCAGTTCGTGCGCACCGGTCATTCCCGTTTCTTCGTCAAAAGTAAACAAAGCTTCCAAGGGCGGGTGCGGAATGTCTTTCGATTCCAACAAGGCCAAAATCGCCGCCACGCCGATACCGTTATCCGCTCCCAGCGTAGTTCCGTCGGCGGTTACCCAATCGCCGTCGATCAGCATATCGATTCCTTCCTTCTCAAAATCGTGTTCAACACCTTTGTTCTTTTGCGGCACCATATCCACGTGCGCTTGCAGAATCACCGTTTCGCGGTCTTCCATTCCCGGCGTTGCCGGTTTTCGTATGATCACATTTCCCGCCTTGTCGCGAATGGTTTCCAAGCCCAATTTTTTCCCGAAATTCTCTACGTATTCAATAGCTTTTTGCTCCTTTTTCGACGGCCGCGGCACCGCATTAAAAGCCACAAAATTTTTCCACAAAATCTGCGGATCCAACTGCGCAATTTGTTCATTCATATTTTTCATAACACCTGTCTTTTTCTCAAATATACACTAAAAATACCATTTCGCCACCGACCGTTCACACTTTTTCCGGCTCCTACGCTCCCCGCTAC
>CAYUQW010000173.1:0-3143 GCA_964446985.1 uncultured Flavobacteriaceae bacterium | reverse complement strand
TCGGAGAAAATTATCCGTAAGGTATATGAAAAATACGGAATTAAACTCGAACGCGAGGTAAATATTATTTCATAAGTTCCGTAAAAATCGTTCCGGTACGAATTCTCCTTAACAGCATAAGGTCGATTATCAAACGTGCGGTTTAACCGTCAAATCATAAAAAGTTTTCACCGGACTAAAAACCGATAGCGGCACTTCGACAAATATGGTAATCCAATGATACATGGAACCGTTCCATAGCCCGGGGTGTTCATAAACCCTGACCGGTTTGCCTTTGAGGGTTTTTTCCGAAACAAATCCCGTATTTTTTTTAACAAATTCCGGCAAAGAAAAGAAAGCCCCTTTGAAATCTTTCAGATATACGGCCATGAAAACCGGATTGAAATGTGTAGCCCGGCTAAGAATTTCCGCTTGTTTTTCGTCTTTGGTGTTAATTTGGCTTTTTTCAATGATTTGCAAACTGATTTGACCCTCTTCATCTTCGACCCAGAACGGCCCGCCTCCCGGTTCGCCCGTATTTGGCACCATTCCGGCCACACGTACAGGCCGGTTCAATTTATAGAACAAGTATTGCCGCTTGTGTGAATTCGGCAGGGTATCAAATCCGTCGATTAACGGTACTTGCAATTCGTATTTAACATATTCGATAATTTCTTCCAAATCTTTCCCCGTAGGTTTCAGGTTTTCCAATGCCCATAAATGCGCATGAATTTTCTCAACCGTTTCCATCAATTTTCCGCCTAAAACTTTGTAATACAGATAAGTATCGAACTTGTATTCATCTTTTTGAACATTATCAATATTTTTGATAAAAAGCATTTCCATGCCCGGTTTCAATAAATTTTCCAAAAGGGATCCGTGTCCGCCCGGTCTGAAAAGCAACCTTCCCTCGTCGTCGCGAACAGGATTGGCATTTTCATCGGTCATAATGGTATCCGTGGCAGGATTCTGATAAGAAAAACTCACCGGAACAGGAAATTGCTCATCCCTTCTTTGGGTTTCAAGCGCAAACATTGTTTCTTTTTCGGGGTTTATCGTGAAATGAACGGGCAATACCACTCCTTCTTTATTTGCAATAGCAACAGCTTCCGCCAAATGTTCCGCGAATGCCGTCCTGACATCTTTTTCGTATTTATGGAACAGCACGAGTGCTTTGGGTGTATTCCCGTAATCCAATCCTTTTTCATCCAATAAAGCCTTCGTCATTAAACGCTTTTGTTCGTCCGGATTTAATGAATCAAAACCGGGATATAATTTTTTTGTAACGGACAACCATTGACGATAGAATGCCAATAGCGGAAAATGCGCATCCCATTGACGGCATTTTGTCAGTCCGGTTTTTTCCGTTATTTCATCAAAACCGGCATCGGGGTTTTCTTTCCACACATCATTCAAACGAAAACAATCACGAAACATCCTGGTGGCGGCTCCTGATGCCGGAACAAATTTTCCCATACGGAATTTTTTCGCTTTTTCATCGAAATACCTGGCCAAACGTTCTTTTTCTTTTTCATCCAAATCCAGAATACCGTCACCTATAACCGCCGGTCGAATCAATTTTTGCCAAGGTGTACCTTTCTTTAAGGTTTTCAGTTGTAACTCCGCTTGTTCCAAGGCGATTCCACGTTTTTCCAATTGGGCAACATCAGCCCCTGTTAATCCGGTATTTTTCATAAAATGTATAATTTGATTGACTTTATGCAGTCTCGTTTGCAGGTCGCCTTTCAGCACCACATAAGGACGGTTTGTTTCTATCAACATTTGTTCGAATAGAGAAAACATTTCCTCCCGTTCATCCGGTTTATCCCTCAAATCGTCTTTTTCCCAGGGCACATCAATATAAGTAAGGAAATATAAATCATAATGATTTTTCATAGCCGCTTCCATCAACCAATCGTCCGTATAGCCATAGTAAGCCTTGGAATAAACGGCGGTTTCCAGAAGATCCGTATCCAAAAAAAGTAATTCACCGGCCTTCTTTGTTCGTTCATTTTCCAATGTCATTTGCCCTAAGGCAATCGGATATAAATCCCCGGGCGCGCAAACCTCGTGACTGCGATCCCATTTTTCCTGTAAATAAGTGCGTGCATATTCCGGCACCCATTCCGTTTCATATTGTTTTGCCAATTCCCGGGCCAATGTTGTTTTTCCCGTTGATTCGGGACCGAAAAAGACAAATTTCATGATATTTGAAGGGACCTGGCGGATTCCGCCTTCCATCTTTTTTTCCATTCGTGTAAGCCTTGAACAGCCAAAATTAAGAAAATAAAATATTGAATGCCCGTAAAACCGTAACCTTTGATAAAATATAAAGGCACCGAAACGATATTCAAAGCAATCCAAAGATGCCAATTTTCCAATTTTTTAATCGCCATTAACCACATAGCCGCCATAGCCGCTGCCGTTGTAAAGGTGTCCAGGAAAGGCGTAATTTTCCGCAGATCTTTTACGTTTGTTGTCAGATGTTCCGCAAAATAATTCCAAAATGATGCCCAACCGTCAAAAGGCGGGATCACTTCATAATACCGATAAACTACCAATACAAAAACAGAGGTTACTATAAAAATTACGATAGTAATCAAGCAATCACGCAAATTACATCGCGAAATTTCCCGCTGCTTATGATTTGCATCCGTAGGTTTAAGCCACATATACCAACCGTATATACTCATCAAGGTATAATAAATATTGATAATCAAATCTCCATACAGCTGCCAACGCGACAATAAATATACATAAAGACCCGTGGAAATAATTCCCACGGGATATACCAAAATATTTTCTTTCTTGGCGTACCATACACTCAGAATCCCCAAAAAAGCAGCCGTAAATTCCAGGATAATATAAATTGCCGGCGTATGTCTGTATGGTTCCAGAAAAAAATCAATCACATGATCCATTCAATGCGATAAATTTCGTGCAAGATACGGCATTAATTCGATACGCCCTAATTCCCTTATTACAAATTCAAAGCACTTGCCCTCTTTGTCAAAGGGAAGCGGGAGTGATATATCGTAAAATCTCTTTATGTATAAGAGAGCGAATTTTTAAAAGCTTTAATGATTTTTACTAAAAAACTCTTCGAGAGAAATGAATTTACATTAGATCAAAAAAATACGAATAGTTTCACAGAAAAGTTTTTG
>CAYUQW010000172.1:0-3162 GCA_964446985.1 uncultured Flavobacteriaceae bacterium | reverse complement strand
CATATTGATTTGCCGGATCAATCCCGTATAGGCATCGGTAAACCGGTTATACAGACTGTCGCGGGAAGGATACATCAGTTTTTCTTTGAGAATCCAACGCAGCTGTAAGGTTTCGTTGCGAAATCGCAGCAAACGGCTCCGTATATCCACCGTATCGAGTTTGGGCGGATAAGGCTTTTTTTGAATTTGAACCAATGTCGAGTGCACCATTTGAACCTTGTCACGTAAGGCTTCCTCGCTTATTTTTTTTGGCAAGGACATCAACCGGTATAAATTACGCCAATCGGTAAAACTGTCCAATACTTCCGGGTTTCTCAGGCGCGGAAGGGAATCTTTCAGATAAAAATATTCGATAGCGGTTTTGGATTCCGTTTTAGTCTCCGTCTTGTTTCCGGAGGTTTTCCGGCATCCGGCGATCGCTATACCCAGGAAGAGGAGAAAAATTATTTTTTGCATAGATAATCAAAATTGATTTTGGCTAATAAATCCCATAAAACAATGCCCGCACTCACCGATACATTCAACGAATGCTTGGTCCCGAACTGCGGTATCTCGACGGCGATATCGGCATAATCCAAGGCCTCGTCGGAAATTCCTTTGACCTCGTTTCCAAGGATAACGGCCGTTTTCCGGTTTTTTTCCGGATAAAAATCCTGCAACATTATTTTTTCGTCGGTCTGTTCCAAGGCCATGATAAAAAATCCGTCTTGCTTCAGTTTTTGCAGTAGGACGGAAATTTTTTCGGTATATTCCCAATCCACCGATTCCGTAGCGCCCAGGGCGGTTTTGTGGATATCCTTATGCGGCGGACGTGCCGTAAAACCGGTCAAATATATTTTTTCGATCCGGAAGGCATCGGCCGTTCTGAAAATCGATCCGATATTGTTCAAACTACGGATATTATCCAATATCAGTACCAAGGGGAATTTATCCGCGCGTTTGAATTCGTCAACGGACATACGTCCCAATTCGTCCATTTTTAATTTGCGCATAGCCCTTTCCTGCTTATTGTTGCGAAATTACGCTTTTTCGTTCATATATTCGCGTTTTTTTCTTTTTGTTATCCCTGCGGAAGAGGATAATTTTACGTTATAAATCCTATGAAATCAACGCTTTGACCGAGGCTTCGATATTAGGAATTTCGGAGCAAAAACCGTATCTTTGTAAAGATATAAACGAATTATTGCATTTAGATATGAGTGAAGAAAAAAAATCTTTGAAAAGTCAGGAAAATCAACAGCAGAATAACTATACGGCATCGAGTATTCAAGCCTTGGAAGGTATCGAACACGTGCGGATGCGGCCGTCGATGTATATCGGGGATATCGGTTTTCGCGGTTTGCATCATCTCGTATATGAAGTGGTGGACAATTCCATTGACGAAGCGATGGCGGGTTTTTGCGACCGCATCGATGTGACCATCCACGAAGACAATTCCGTTTCGGTGCGTGATAACGGCCGGGGTATTCCCGTCGATATACACGAAAAAGAAGGCGTGTCGGCCTTGGAAGTGGTTATGACCAAGATCGGTGCCGGCGGAAAGTTCGATAAGGACTCCTATAAGGTTTCCGGGGGATTGCACGGTGTCGGCGTATCGGTGGTGAATGCCTTGTCCGACCATCTGTTGGCGCAGGTTTATCGTGACGGTAAGATATATCAACAGGAATATTCGCGCGGTCGTGCGCTTTATCCCGTCAAAGTTGTCGGCGAAACGAACGAGCGGGGAACTTTGGTGAAATTTCATCCGGATAAGGAAATTTTCAAGCAAACCATTGAGTTTGATTACGATACGCTTGCGGCCAGGTTGCGTGAATTGGCCTTCCTGAACAAAGGCATCCGCATAACGCTTACCGACGAAAGACAAAAAGACGAAGAAGGAAATGTTGTGCACGAGGAATTTTACAGTGAAGAAGGGCTGAAAGAATTCGTCCGTTTTCTGGATGCCCACCGTGAACCGATTATTTCGCAGGTAATTCACATGGAAGGCGAAAAAAACGGTATTCCCGTCGAGGTGGCAATGATATACAATACGTCTTTCAATGAAAACGTGCATTCCTACGTGAACAATATCAATACGCACGAAGGCGGGACGCATCTTTCCGGTTTTCGACGCGGTTTGACCACGACCTTGAAAAAATACGCCGAGAAAAACGGCTTCCTCAGTAAGTTGAAATTCGATATTTCAAGTGATGATTTCCGGGAAGGACTGACGGCCGTGATTTCCGTCAAAGTGGCGGAACCGCAATTCGAAGGCCAGACCAAAACCAAATTGGGTAACCGCGAAGTAATGGCACCGGTAAGTCAGGCCGTATCGGAAATGTTGGAAAATTTTCTGGAAGAAAATCCCAAGGATGCCAAACGCATAGTGGATAAAGTCGTTTTGGCGGCCCAGGCACGTCACGCCGCAAGGAAAGCCCGCGAAATGGTCCAGCGAAAAACCGTGATGGGAGGCGCGGGATTGCCCGGAAAACTGGCCGATTGCTCGGAAACCGATCCCGAAAAATGCGAAATATTTTTGGTGGAGGGTGATTCCGCCGGCGGAACGGCCAAGCAAGGACGTGACCGTAACTTCCAGGCTATCCTTCCGTTGCGCGGAAAAATTCTCAATGTGGAAAAAGCCCTGCAACATAAAGTATTTGAAAACGAGGAAATCAAAAACATCTTTACGGCCCTGGGCGTTACCATAGGAACCGAAGAGGACAGTAAAGCATTGAATCTGGATAAATTGCGCTATAATAAAATCATCATCATGACCGATGCCGATGTGGACGGCAGCCATATCTCTACGTTGATTTTGACTTTCTATTTCCGTTATATGCGCGAATTGATCGAAAACGGACACGTATATTTGGCCACACCGCCGCTGTATTTGGTAAAAAAAGGAAATAAAAAAGCCTATGCATGGAACGATGAGGAGCGGGATAAATTGCTGGAAGAATTCGGTCAAGGCGCACACGTACAACGTTACAAAGGTCTCGGTGAGATGAATGCCGAACAGTTATGGGAAACGACAATGAATCCCGAAACACGCATTCTCAAACGCGTAACCATTGAAAATGCCGCCGAAGCCGACCGTATTTTCTCCATGCTGATGGGCGACGAAGTGCCGCCGCGAAGGGAATTTATAGAAAAAAACGCGGTGTATGCCAATATTGATGCATA